>JAPLIO010000025.1 GCA_026389055.1 Candidatus Melainabacteria bacterium
ATGCGATGGTCGTTCCTACTGGTTGGTTTGAACGCTTATGCTATTTTAACTGTTAATGGGTATGAAACAACAATCTATGAGAGAACACGCTATGTAATGATGGAATGGGTATCACTTCTTTTTACAAACTGCTTAATGCTTGTTGGACGCTTTCTTTGTTGGTAGCGTTGGGTTCCAACTGCAAGTAAGTTTCAAAATATTGTTTGGCAAGGTCGTTATTGGCTTGTTCGGCTTCCAAAAGCCCTAAATTGTAATAGGCTTTGCTCATCTTACTGTTGAGTGCTATCGCCTGCTTATAAGCGTCAATCGCCAATGCAGATTGCTGGGTATGAACGTATAAATTGCCTAAGTTGTACTGTAAGTTGGCATCAGCAGGGTGCAAATGAATGGCTACTTTCATCAAGGCTTCTGCGGTTTTCAGGTTTTCCGCCCCGCCTTGTTGTTTTAGCAACATGGCATAATTACTGAGTGCTTCAGGCTTGAAGCTAGCTTGATAAGCACTTTCCGCCTTGGGTTTATCTTGCTGATTGAGGTATGCCTTGCCTAGTAGCCCAAAAACTTCTTGCTGTATGCTCGGTTGGTTTTTCAGCTTTTCAAGCAGTAGCAAGCTAGCAGGGGTTTGTTCCTGCTGAAGGAAGGCTCTGGCTAAGGCTAGCTGATAGTAAGGTTGTTCTGGTTGTAGCTGGTTAGCTTGTTGATAAAAACTGAGTGCCTTTTGCCAATCTTGTGCCTGTTCTTGTTTTAAGCCTTGTTCAAAGGCGGTTTGAGCCTTCGCTTGGGTTGAAAGCCCCGCTTTCGTAGCCGTAGCCGAGGCGGTTAGCGGTTGTTTTTCATTGATAGGCACCATGACCACACTGGCTTGTTTTTGCAATTGCGTTTTCAATTGTTGAATGGTTTGTTCGTATTCTTTCAGTTGTGTTTGCAATAGCTGTAAATCAGAAGATGACTGAAGCAACTCCTTCGAAGCACTATTGCTTTCAATGGCGGAAAGCCCAATAATGGTATTTTCGCCATTATTACTAAGCTGTAAGGATTGTAAGGAGTCTATCTTTTCTTTCAAGCCAGCAATCCGATTATTTTGATCTTGAATGGTGGTAAACGCCTGTTTTAGTTGGATGGTGGCTTCTTGTAGTTTGCTATGGGCTTGAGCGGGTTCACCAACAGCTAAGCCACTGTTAAGCTGTTGATGAAGCGTTTCATTTTCCACCTTCAGTTGGGCAATCGTTTCCCGTAATTGCTTGGTTTCAGCGGTGATTGAAGGAGCGGTTGCTATTGCCGCTGCTGCATAGGCTGGTTTTTCGGTTGCCATTTTCTGCATTAACCGTTGATTTTCTTGCAGTAGCCCAGCCACTTTTTGCTGGAGGGTTTGCATCATTTGTTGCTGATTATTCGCCGTTGTTTGCCATTGCGAAGCCGACCCATTGTAATGGGTTACTTGTTCTTGCAGTTGTTGGTTTTCTTGTTTTAGGGTATGAAGTTGGTTTACAAGGGTTGTCATTCTTTCAGCAGAAATGGCAGGTTTACTGGCTGGTATGCTTTGGGCAGTTTCCCATGCTTGGGGTTGAGCGGTTTGTTTTTCCAAGGCTTCTTTCAGTTGATAGTTCATACGAACCACTTGTTCATATTCAGTATGAAGTTTCACCAACGTTTGCTTTAAGGCGGTGGCTTCATTGATGGTTTGTGAGCCGTTGTTATTTGCTTCGCGTGTACGATTAGGCGAAAGTAGAATGGTTTTCCCTGTTTGCTCATCTTGAATGAAAGGTTGCTGATAGTCTGATTCAGGTAAAATATCCCATTGCCCTGCTTGGCTAGGTAACGGAAATATACAACCAAGCAGTAATAGGCAACAGACCAGTGTGATGGGTCTATTCTTAACTTGTAATAACGGTGAAAACAGTCGCATAGCTTTTAACACTCTCAAATTCTCTCAAACAATCGCAATTCCCTATTTGAGGTTGTGTAAAAAGGTTTCAGTAGGATGTGATAGCTAGGCACGTTGATTCCTCTGGAATCACTCCGCTTTTAGCGGTACGAACGCAATGACGGGCAGAGTTTATCCCACCTACATAGCCGAATGTTGATTGCCCTGCAATCATTCTGCGTAAGCAGAAAATACCGCAGTAACAACGCTAGCACGCCTAATGGAGCCTTTTTACACAACCTTATTTATTTAGTGTAAAAGAGAACCCCTGCTTCGTCGACCCCTCCTAGCCAAACCCCCTCTACCTAGAGGAAGAAGCTTTTGTGTTCAGGCTTCTTTATCTTTTCTTGGGAAAGTCTTTATATGATTCACCAGTTGTGATAAACTAAGCTCAGTTTTCCTCTACTTACTTTCTCTTACTGGAGCTTTTGATTGATATGATGATGATGACCGCTTCTACCCTTGTTGCTGAACCTAAAAATTTATTTGATGCTGATGCATTGACAACTTATACCCCAGAACAACTAGCCCCCTTGAATATTATGCAAATTATGGAACAAATTCCGCATCGGCATCCGTTTTTATTGGTAGATGCTGTTACTGCCCACGAGCAAGCCAAGTGGATTGAAGGCTATAAAAACGTGAGTATCAACGAACATTATTTCCAAGGGCATTTTCCTAATCAGCCTATTATGCCGGGGGTGTTGCAAATTGAAGCCCTAGCTCAGTTGGGTGGCGTCTTGATGAGCTTTACCCCCAAGGGGCAAGGTAAATTAGGCGTGTTTGCTGGGTTAGATAATGTTCGGTTTCGGCGGATGGTCGTGCCAGGGGATAAGCTGGATTTACGGATGGAGCTCATCAAGATGAGAGGGCCTGTTTGTAAGATGAAGGGCATTGCCAGCGTGGATGGGCAACCTGCTGTTGAAGCAGAATTGATGTTTAGTTTTGTAGACCAAGCCTAGGTTAGTTACTAGACTTCTTGCATGGCTCGATAGGTGGGTGCAGATTCTAGGAATGCTGTTTGCCCTGCAAACAGGTTGCTTTAGCAACCAAGAACGGGGAATTTGCGGTGTACATGGCAGTACATAAGAATTCGTTGATTCCACTGGAATCATTCCGCCGCTGGCGGAAAATACCGCAATGACAACGTAAAACGTTCTACGTTTTC
>JAPLIO010000225.1 GCA_026389055.1 Candidatus Melainabacteria bacterium
ACAATGGGTGTGGAATGGCAAAGAAGATAGTCACATTACTGCTCATAATATTAATAAAGTAAGAGAATCATTAAAAAAGGAGAATGTTAAGGACTTGGGGTTATTACCCGCAGACGGTAGTTTGCCAACAATAGTAGACGTGCTACAAATGCTAGTTTATTTGGATAATGCCCTTGTAAACAAGGGTAAGAGAACGGGTGATGGAGAAAAAATGCTTTCAATTGAGCAACTAGAAGAAGCATTTAGTGAAGACATTAAAA
The DNA here is from genome assembly GCA_026389055.1 of Candidatus Melainabacteria bacterium. GTDB lineage: Bacteria > Cyanobacteriota > Vampirovibrionia > Vampirovibrionales > JAJTHC01 > JACEUU01. The sequence goes on from JAPLIO010000225.1 coordinate 261, forward strand.
AAGGGGGTCCATTATATAAAATTAAATCCTCTTAAGGCAAAGTAATAAATAACCTTAACATTACCGTGTTGGGATATCCGTTACTTCTTTTAAAACGGCGTTGCCTACATCAGGAATAGACCGATTTTTGTAAGATTTTTTCCATCCAGCAGCAGTATTTATAGCCGCCCACTCATCATTCAATACTTCAAAAGGCGTTTCCCGTAAAAAAGCGGTCTCCACCTGCCTACTAGCCTGTAACAACCACGGCACGGTAGAGCGGTTCAACTCCGCCTGCGGAAAAACAGTCGTTAGCCTATCAGCAGGCAACGTGGTTCTATACTGCCATCGGTACATCGGCTCATACGGCTGGCTTGCCATATTGTAAACGGTTACATTCACTAGCCAAACATCTAAGGCATCTGTGGGCTTTACTTCTGTCAACCAATGCAGAAAATTCTGTTTTTTGGTATGGGGCTGATAAGGCTTCGTAAAATCGACTTCGGCTTCTACCATCACTAACCTATCAATAGTTGCCCCAGGCACGATAGATTTCAAACTGCTGGCTAACACCCCCCATTCACCCGTTCCCAACAGTTCGCCTTGGGTGTGTTTCTTGGTTAAATCTACCGCTTTACTGTAAATTTTCTGCTTTTGCCAAACAGAAACGGCATCCGTATAAGCCAAAACTTGATGTTTATGCAACCGAATGCTTAAGGCGTTGGCTAAATCTTTAGCGAGGAAATCCGCCGTATTGCTGAGTGCTTTGGTTTTGTCTATTTGCCCCAAGCTGGGGGTTAACACCAATAAAGTAGGTTGTAAGGGGACAGAAGCCACCGTTGCGGCTTTTAAATCGGCCTGAATCACACTATTAGTAGCCTTGGGCGAAACAGAAGGCTTTGGTTTTGCCACCGTTGATTTAACGGGGTTGCTAATTCTAGCCACAGGCAAGCCGTAAGAAAACGACCCTTCGCCCAGTAGTACAGTAAGCACTATCACCACCAAAGCGTACCAAAGCAAGTTAACCGCAGGGGTTGTTTGTGTCGTCATCCGAATAGCGTCCTCTTTGAAGGTTTCTCTCTCTTTTTTGGGGTTCGTGTTTCATGTTTATAGTAGTATAACCGTATATTGAACCTTCTGACTGCATCTGAAGGTTAATCTCTCAAGAGATAGTATTTCAAATAATGAACCGACTGTAGGGGCGTGATTTATCACGTCCGCCCCGAAATCCTGAAACGGATGCGATAAATCGCACCCCTACAAAGTAAAAGTCGGATATTTTTTAAATACTATATAGAATAATTTTAAACAGCAAAAAGGACTTAACCTCAATGATTGAACGCTACGCTCTGCCAGCCATGGCAACCCTATGGACGCAACAAACCAAATATGAAACATGGCTAGAAGTTGAAATTGCCGTACTGCAAGCCCAAGAAACCTTAGGCTTAGTGCCTGCAGGCACAACCGAAGCCGTTAAGGCAACAGCTCAATTTTCTGCTAGCCGAATTGATGAAATTGAAGAAGAAGTGAAGCATGATGTGATTGCTTTCCTAACCAACGTGGCAGAGTATGTGGGCGAACCTTCCAGATTTGTGCATTTGGGCATGACGTCTTCAGATTTAGTGGATACCGCCTTGAATCTGCAAGTACAACGGGCGTTACCGCTGATTGACGAAAAATTAGCCACCCTAAAAGCCACTATCCTAAAACGGGCTTGGGAACATAAAAATACCGTGATGGTGGGGCGTTCACACGGCATTCACGGCGAACCCATTACATTTGGAGCAAAACTGCTGGTTTGGGTAGATGAACTGAACCGAGCAGAAGCCAGAATAGCCCACGCCAAAACGGAATGCCAAGCAGGCATGGTTTCAGGAGCCATGGGCACCTACGCCCACCTAGCCCCCACCGTTGAAGCGGAAACATGCAGATTGCTAGGGCTAACGCCAGTGAAAGCCTCAACCCAAGTAATTCAACGCGATAGATTAGCCAGTTTATTTACGGCGTTTGCCTTGTTGGCTTCCAGTTTGGAAAAAATGGCGACGGAAATTCGCAACTTGCAACGCACGGATGTATTGGAAGTGGAAGAAGGCTTTGCCAAAGGGCAAAAAGGCTCTTCGGCTATGCCTCACAAACGCAACCCTGTTAGTTCTGAAAACATTACGGGCTTGTGCCGATTAATTCGCTCTTATGCTCTACCAGCCATGGAAAACATCGCCTTGTGGCATGAACGAGATATTTCCCATAGTTCCGTAGAACGCATTATTTTGCCCGATGCGTTTATTGGTCTGCATTATGTGTTGAATCGTTTTAATGGGGTTATGGCGAATTTATTGGTGCATTCAACGAATATGACTCGGAACATGAATGTTTACGGCGGGGTTATTTTTTCTCAACGGGTATTGCTAACGCTGATTGATAAAGGCGTTTCCAGAGAGATTGCTTATCGTTTGGTGCAGAAGAATGCTCATGCAGCTTGGAATACGGAAGGTGGACACTTTAAGGGTAATTTATTGGCAGATGCTGAAGTAACGGCGTTGCTTTCCGTTGATGAAATTGCCAACTGTTTTAATCCTGCTCCGTTGCTTTCCAACATTGATGCGATTTTTGCTCGATTTCCGCAAGTTAAATCTTAACACCTGACAAAAAAAGCTGAATGTTTATGATTGTAAGCCCACTTGTGGATTTCTAGCTTCAAACCATATGCAGTTGGAGACAGGCTGGTGCGAGCGTAGCGAAGCAGGGCAATTAGGGAGCCTCTAGCTTCCGCCCAAGCCTGTTTTCAACGTGCTAGGAAACCAGCCAGCCCTTGTTACCCTGGGGATTATTAAGGGGGCGGCGAGCAGCCCCTTAATTTTGCGGGGGG
>JAPLIO010000101.1 GCA_026389055.1 Candidatus Melainabacteria bacterium
GTTGCTCTACTCCTTGGATGCCAAATCTATGGGAAATAGCTTCTGCAGAAGAGGCATCAAACAGTGTCAGATCAACAGGAGACTGCAAGTTTGAATTACTTGCATTTATGGTGGCAACTGTTGATTTCTCGACTGGTGAAGTGTCAGGTGGTTTTTCATCAATTGACCTTATCATAGTATTAGTTGAAATACGTGGAATAGAAGCGTTCATAGCGTATAAACCTTTTAAAGTGGAGCTTTTTTGGAATTATCGTCATAAGAGCCAACATTACTTTTGACAAAATAACAGACTCTTAAATAATAAAAACAATCAATTGATAATAATTGCCTAAGCCCCATTCACAGATTGAATAGCGTATAACTTTCTCTATGTAGAAGATGTTCTCCGTGGGCGTGGCGTTTCACAATGTAGAGGGGCTGGCACAGAGACCAGCCCCTACGATATGCTAGACGAATACGCTTATCTTAACCGTTAGTTTGAAGCACCGCTACCCATGGTTACGGCTTCTTTTGCAGGTTCTGCAACGGTTTCAGTAGCAATCGCTTCAGGGGAACCTAACGTGGTCATCCCAACAGAAGCCCCCCGAATAGGCTTAACAGGAATGTTAGCAACCAACGCAACCGTATTGGTTTCAGGGTCTGTTTCTAAGTTCAATTCCATTGACTCTCTATCAATTTGAATATACTTAGAAATAACCCCCACCAAATCATCCCGCATGGATTCGATGGTGTGCGGTTCCAGCTGAGTACGGTCGTGCATTAAAACCAACCGCAAACGGCTATAAGCAGATGATCGTCCGCCCGCACCCGTGGGTTCGCTATCCGCATGGTTTCTGCTAGCGAACGATTGCGATTGGGCAATGGATTTCGCTGCTTCCGCATCAAATTGTAGTAAAAAATCAACCATTTTACGAATGATAGACATAGCTTTAAACTCTCTTCTTTAATAGGATTTAAAAAACAACAAGGGTACTTAAAATTGGCAAATAGCCCGCTTAATGAAAAATTAAGCAGAGTTCTTACGTTTAGAAGGCACGGTAGTCGGCGATTTAGACGCATCGTTACCCACCAAGAAATTTTTCAATTTCTCTAACCAAGAAGTGGGTTCATCCAACTGCAACCAAGGCACCGTTTCGCCTGTAATACGGCGGGCTACGTTACGGTAGGCTTGCCCTGCTAAGTTGGTTTCTGAATTAACCACAGGTTCGCCCTTGTTGGTGGAAACAATAATGCCTTTATCTTCAGGAATTTGCCCCAACAGTTCAATGCCCAAAATTTCTAGTACATCGTCAACAGACATCATATCGTTGGCTTTTACCATTTGCGGACGCACACGGTTAAGCACCAAACGGTAGCGTTTTACGCTGTCTTTCGCTTCCAGCAAGCCAATAACACGGTCTGCATCCCGCACAGAAGACATTTCAGGGGTTACTACCACAACGGCTTCATCCGCAGCGGCAATAGCCGTTTGAAAGCCTTGCTCAATCCCTGCTGGGCAATCTAACAGAATAAAATCTTGGTCTTCCCGTAAGCGGTTGCAAATATCAATCATCTGTTCTTCGTTCAGGGCAGATTTATCGCGGGTTTGGGCTGCAGGTAGCAAGCACAAGTTTGGTAGGCGTTTATCTTTTACAAGGGCTTGGTTTAGTCTGCAACGCCCTTCAATCACATCAATTAGGTTGTAGACGATGCGGTTTTCTAAGCCCATTAAAATATCCAAGTTACGCAAGCCAATATCGGTATCAACCAATACCACTTTGTAGCCTAGTTTGGCAAGCCCTGTACCAATGTTGGCGGTGGTTGTGGTTTTACCTACGCCCCCTTTGCCAGAAGTTACCACAATAACTTTGCCCCGTTTTTCAGTTGGGGTAGTGGGTTTTGGGGCAGTAACAGTAGTAGCAACAGGAGGCGTGGCACTAGCGGTTGTGTTAGCTTCAACAGGGGTAGCAGTCATACGAAACAGATCTCCAAAAAAGTGTGAGCAGACGATGATAAACGGGTTTAACGGGGTGCAAAATAATAGCGTGCTTGAAGCCTTACAGATAACGCTTCAAGCTTGATATTATTAGTGTACCTGAAGAATGCAAAAAAGCCAACGCTTGATATGTACAACCTTCATATCTGATAGGCATTCAACCAATAGAGGCACAAAAACCAACCGCCCTTGTGCGGATTGAAGGCATTGGGGCGGTATGGCGTGTATGTTTTAACCAGTTTAACCGATAAAACGGCAGAGGAGGCGAAAAGCCTAGCTTACTGTCGAAGCATCAGGAGCTGTAACTTGCTTTGGTTTGCCGTAGAAGAAACCTGCTGCTGCACCGACGGCACCTAAACCGAGGGCTGCCAAGCCAACGGCAATCCAGTTTCTACTCCCGCCACCTTCAAGATGAATCATATCAGCAAGTTTTTGTGGTGAAAAGGCTTTAAATTCTTTATAAGCATTGCCTAACTTAATGCGCTCTAAAGCCGTCTTAGCTTCAGTAATAAATGCATCTGTTAATAAAGGATTTTTCGTAGGTTCAGCCTTAATAGCAGAGGTTAAAAGACCATCTTTGTCAATGTTAAATTCAAAGTGAGGGTGTAATGTGTTTTTAGCTGAATCTAACGGCTTTAAAACAGCTTTATCACCTTTGATTTCTACATGATAATCCACTGCTTGAAAACTCTTCGCTGTATCAGCAGGATCAGTGTGGAACAGTGTTTTAATGAAGGAGTCATCTGCTTTTAATTCTTTAGTTGCAACTGTTTCTGTTCCTGTTTTGGAATAAGTGTAGATATTAGTATCATCACCCTTGATTGAACCAGTAATAGTATCAATAGTCGCTTTATCTGATTCTGTTTTTACATTATAGGTAAAACCTTTATGCTCAACGGATTTTTGATCCGTTACTTTATATTCATCAGATTTGGGTTTGAATTTACCATCCTCTACAGTTGGTTTCCCACCTTGATCTTCATCGCTACCAGACCACCACATGTAAGTAGGAATACCACCAAGTCCAGCACCAACTACACCACCACCGATGATGGGAAGAAGCGGTAATCCTGCTTGAGGGGGAGTTGTCGTCGTCGCCGTGGTATCAAGGGCAGGCGTAGCGGAAGTATCATCAGCTGGTTTTTTAGCAGATAACTCTACCGTATCAGAAGCAACAGGGGCTTCTTCCCGAGGCTGAACGCTAGCGGGTTCTGCACCAGCTGGCTTTTTGGGAGATTCGGCTTTAGCACCATAACCCATGTTGTTATAAACATTGGAACTCATTGGAGAAATAGACATACTGAAATCGTCCTCTTTTTATTGGTTAGTTTCTACTTATAAACTAGTAACACACACTGAAATAACATTGAAATAGGAGAGAAGCACGGCATTCTTACCGTAACAATCCTGTTCTTAATGGGATAAAAACGATAAGATGAGATTATGTGCTAGTTAATTTTAAATAAAAAATAAAGTTTTTACCATAACGTCTTTAGTTTCTTTATAAAAAGTCAAGAATTATACGCATGAAAGATTAAAATCGTCGTCATTTCGAGCTTATCGAGGTCTCCCTAGGCGGTAAGGAGATTCCTCGGCTACGCTCGGAATGACAAAATACGCTACTTAATCTGTTAATTGGTATTACCCCCTGACAAACCAACCAGCTAAAGACGTAAACGACAATCGATGAAAGCACGCTATTTAATCTGTGAATGGGTATGAAACGCCTTATTCCCTGAACCCACCCTTTGATTCTTCCGCATGGTTGTAAGATGATAAAGGCATCGCCGTATCTGCAACCGCCAAGGAAAGCCGACTTTATTGTGATGATGACACACACCTTCAAAACTACCTTCACCAAACCCCAGCAAACCAGCATGCAACAACAGCTATCTGCCCTAAATACCCCCTATAGCTGGCAAACGCTAACCGAACAATACTGCCTATATCGGTACGATGGGCAAGCCCCCAGCCAACAAGGGTGGGTGCGTATTAAACAATACACCAAAGGCACCTTTTGGGTGCAGGCTCAAACGGCGGAAGGCTTAGCAACGCTATTAAACACGCTAAATTTAACCAATCCTGATGAAACGCCTTCATCAATCGCTAGCAGTAGTGCTTCTTCCGCCCTAATAGGTAACGCATCGCCAGCCTGCCCCTACATGGGGTGTGATGAAAGCGGTAAAGGCGATTATTTTGGCCCACTGGTAACGGCAGGCGTGTTAATTGAAACCGCTGAACAAGCCAACCAACTAAAACGCCTTGGCGTGGCGGATTCTAAAACACTCAACGATGCGAAAATTGAAGCACTCGCCCATGATATTTTGGGCATTGTAGGGGCAGATGCCGTGGGGTTTGTGGTGTTAATGCCTGAAGCTTATAATCGTACTTATACGCAATATCAGCAACAAAAAAAGAATTTAAACCACTTGCTGGCGAAAATGCACGCACGGTGTGTGGCAGGCGTTTTAGCTAAACGAACACCCCCGCAAGAAGCGGTGCCTTTAAGTGTGATTGTTGACCAATTTGGGAATGAACGCTACCTGAAGGAGAGTTTTTCTCAGCAAAATATAACAGCTAATGCGGTTACGCTCATTCAGCAAACCAAGGCGGAACGCCATTTGGCGGTTGCGGCGGCTTCTATTGTAGCCCGCTATAAATTTGTGGCGTTAATGCGAGAACTTTCTGCCCAGTGGGGTGTGCAAATTCCGTTGGGTGCCAACCCGATTGTGTTAAAGGTGGCAAAAGGGTTTGTTGCCCAGCAGGGCAGAGAGAAGTTAGGCTTAGTCGCAAAGCTGCATTTTAAAACAACCCTGCAAGTATAATGCTATACCTTGTTTTACCAATTCAATCATCAAATAGCGTGTTTTGTCATCGATTATCGTTCCTAGCTTTAGCTGGTGGGCGTTAAGGGGGTTCTTGTTCGTTGATTGCCCCGCAATCACTCTGCTTCTAGCAGACCCCCTTAACAATCCCCCACGAACTTAGGGGTAAACCCCTAAGAACCCCCAAAAAGCCACCCCCCTATACCACTACGGGTATGGACGGGGGGATGTTCTTTTTGCCCCTGCGGTGGACGGAACGCATCGGCAGCTGCAGAGCAAATGCGATGGTCGTTCCTACCATTAGTACGGCATTCACCCTCCTAATTGGTATGATAATAATACTCAATCAAGCCTGTTTGGCATTGGCACCGATACCAGTGCATGATGGGAAGGGGCAGTTAACCCAGCAGACTTCAGCCAAGAAATCGATCAAGAAACAGGCGAAACTTTCCACCAAGGCGATGGACTTTCCGCATGGCAAAACGTTTTACAATGGGTTGCCTGCTAGCCCTGAAATTCGCCCCCACGGCACGACAGATGCAATTACTGCTATGCAAGGCGGTAGTGGGAACGTTCGGTTAACACGAGAGCAGACGGGTTGGTTTTATCAAGCCCAGCAACCGTTGCGGTATCAACAATTGAAAAAAGAGTGGCTGCAAACCAACATAGGGGCGGTACCAACGCTTTACACGTTAGAACAATTGGCGTATAAAGCAGCGTTTTTAGATGTGAAGGGTATGCCTGTTTGGATGCCTTTAACCACTTGGCGGATGGTGGGAACGCCCAACCCGTGGGTGGTTTCGCCGAGGGTTTCAGTGGGGAATAACACGGAACAGGCGGTGGTTAATTTGCGGGTGCAAACCGAAGTGAAGGTGAAGCTGGGGGTGTGGTACCCGAAAGTGCCTACGGCGTTGTTAGATGTTGAGCGGTTGCAGAAAACGGCAGCTTGGCTGACTGTTCAGCGGGAGATGCTTTATTTGAAGCCGTTGGTGGGCAAAGGGTTGCAGTTGGAAACGTTGCCTGCGGTTTCGATTTTAAGTTTATTGAAGGCTCACCCTGATAAGTTTCCGTTGGTGTTGCAGTTTTCGGTGTGGTTGTTTGAGGGTAAACACACAGACCCTTCAGATACGTTGGTGCTGGAACTACCTTGCCACCCCGATATTTTCGCTGTGCCAATTTACTTGTATTAAATAAGAACGATAGGCTTCAAGCTAAAATTTTACAAACCCTCCAGTCTCCAAAACAGACCGCAAGATGCCCAAGGCAAAAGAGCTTGGTTAGAAAAATGAGACGAGGGGTTAATTTAAGCTACTTTTTTTTAGTCATTTAAGGTAAACTATAACTATCGTTTTTTAGAATTGTAACCAATAGAAATTGACGCTTTCATGCTTGCTACTGCTACTTCACCCATTTTAGTTGTTGAAAATTTAAGCATCGGCTTTTCGGCGGATTTACCGCCGTTGGTTGAA
>JAPLIO010000211.1 GCA_026389055.1 Candidatus Melainabacteria bacterium
AGTACCGCAAATGACAACGAAGATGCCCCAGATATTGAGTCATGCAAGAGGTCTAATACAACAGATAGGGTATGGTTACCTTCTATTCAACCATAAACAAGCGGTTCGTTTTATCTTGTTATACCCATTCACTTTGGCTTTTGATAGAAAGCTTAACTCTCAATTATCACTAAATTTTACTGAAAATGTTAGCTTCAAACCATAAGCAGTTGGAAACAGGCTGGTGCGAACGTAGTGAAGCAGAGCAATTAGGGAGCCTCTAGCTTCCGCTCAAGCCTATTTTCAACGTACACGAGCCTATTAACCAGTTGTTCCCCTGGGGATTATTAAGGGGGCGGTGAGCATCCCTTAATTTTGTGGGGGGGGTTGGGGGGTCTGCTAGAAGCAGAGTGATTGCAGTACAATCAACAAATACCACCCCCCATGAAGCCCTAGCCCGAAGCGATTAACTCATCCGTATTCTGAAGATAAAAATATTGGGTGGTATAAGACCCATTCACCTTCCCATCTGGGAGAATCAAATATTAGTATGTTCGTAGTAGCACAGAAATAACTGTTCCCTGTTTTATATAGATGTAGATTCCCTTAATCATGCCTTTTCTTTAGTCCCCTTCTATATAAGAGTCTTTCAACCCTATGCTTCCTTATTATTCCATGCCCCCTTACGCTGGCGGTAATTATTTAACGGAACAATCTATTCGTGGCTATAACTACCCCTTTAGCACGGCATATGCTGCTAGCCCAGTGGTAGATGGGTACTATCCTAGCACGCAAGCAATGGTGCCACCGCCAGAGGAAAAGGAGCATCGGATAGGGTTTTTTGAATGGCTTAGTGAGTTAGATGTGGTAGATAGCACCTTGATTTTGGCGGGTATTTGTTTAACGGTACTCTTTGTTTGTGGGATGGTTACAGGGCTTATTCAAGATGGTATGCGAGCAATTGAACGCAAAGAAAATGAAGAACGCCCTAATTTCTTCCAACGGTTGTTTCAGGGTAAAAATAAAGCTAGGAAGCTTTAAATAATTGAAACCGTTCTATGTCATCATCGCACTAAAATGTTATAAGCTTGTTCAAAGCCTAAGGTGGTTAATTGCCCATGCCCTGTAACAATTGCCATATCTTCAGGGGCATCCAGCTTCAGCAATCGTCCTTTGACGGATTGTTCAATTTGTTTATCAGAGCCACCCCATAAATCCGTTCGTCCAATAGAGCCTCTAAATAGCGTATCACCCGCTATTAGTACATTTAAACTGGGCAATTGCACACAACTAGACCCCGGTGTATGCCCTGGCGTGTGCAAACACTTACCCACCGCTGGCAACGTAACGCCTTCCTGCCCAGAGGCAAAAACCAAGGGTTGCCCTTCACTCAACCACGCATCTGGCGGAGCCGTTTTTTCTTTCGGTAGCGGTATATTATAGCGTTGGCACTGTTCGGGTAACATCTCCCAAAGAGGGGCATCTGCCTTATGCAGGTGTAACGTGGTTTGTGTGGCTTGCCGAAGGGCTTCGCTTGCCATGAAATGATCAAAATGGGCATGGCTATGCCAAACTTGTACTAAATTTTCTACCCCATGTACAATAAATAAGCGATGAAGCAACCACTCCGCATCGCCCCCTGCATCAATAACGGTCGCCTGCCGAGTAGGCTTATGGATAATGACCGTGCAGTTACATTGCAGTGGCCCAACGGCAAATACTTCTACCAAATAATCAGGCGTATCTGCCAAGGTTTGAATGGTTTTTTTAGCAGGCTTATAGTTTTTTAATTTTCCGTACAAGGGTAATTGTAAGCGTCCCATCATCATCATTAAAGCTCCTCTCAAATTATTAAGTTTTACTGATAGACTATTGTAATACTAAACAATAACGATACAATAAACAGGGAATAAACTGTACGTTCATTTTCCAAAAACTATCAACACATTTGGAGTAAAACCACCCTTATGAAAAAGTCTTCTTTTTCGCCTGTTAAACGGATTGCCCTTGTACTGGTCTGCTTAGCGGTGGGGTTTGCTTTATCGGTTAAAACAACGCCTGCGGTTGATGCCAAAAATAGTGGTGCTGATAGGCTAGTGGTGTTTACCGCCAGTTGGTGTGCTTCCTGCAGAACGTTAGTGCCTAGCCTGCAAGAAGTAGCTACTTCGTTAGCGTTACCCGTGGAAGTAGTTGATGTAGATAGCGTTACAGCAGAAGCAGCAGCGAAAGCTATTGGGGTAGCATTGCCTAGCAAAGAATTACCACAGGGGTTTTATGTGCAAAGCAACGGTAGTACGTTGGTATTTGATGGTACGGGCTATACCCAAAATGATGGGGCAAAGGCGAAAACCACGACGCGTGGTAAAATTTTGCAAAATCAGGGCGGCTAATAAAGTGCTTATCTCTGCGTTCTAATGCAAAAACAGAGACGACTTGTCTTGCCTCTCTACAGAGGTAGGCGTAGCTTATAAATGAGTGGAACAGTGATATCAACTGTTCTGCATTATAGTTGTGAAGATAAATAACTTTTAAGCAATAAGGCAATTTATACCAATTCAAAGTTTGAATAGCGTATTTAATGTAGGGGCGTGATTTATCACGTCCGCCCCACAATCCCCAAACGGATGCGATAAATCGCACCCCTACACAGAAAAAATTTACGCTATTTAATCTTTGAATTGGTATTAGCTCTTCTACTTGTTTTTTTATGGCGTAACCTTGTCGCATTTTTGCTATACTGATAGCACTTATCTTCGGTAAAATGACTACACTCTATCGTCATTTTATCCGTTAAACGCTAGGATTTTTTTCTCATGCAAACACTGGAATCGCCTAATATCAGCACAACTACCACGCAATGGCATAAATACAACCCCGCAACAGGCGATTGGCTTGGGCAGTATGAAAACCCTACCCCTGAAACCATCGAAGCTCAACTCGTCTTAGCGTCTCAAGCTCAGCCTGCGTGGGCCGCACTCCCCTTTGAAACACGGCTAGACGTGCTAAAAAAAGTAGAGCAATTACTGGTAGACCGTGCTGACCCATTGGCGTTGGTTATCAGCAAAGAAGTGGGCAAGCCCCTAGCGGAAGCTTATCAAAGCGATTTACTCTCGGCAAGGATGGCGTTGAATCATGCTATTAAGCAAGGTAAAAAGCTCTTTCAACCTCGTTCTCTTAATTGGCATAGAGGCTTATTGTTTGGTAGAACGTTTATACAACGACCTGTTGCCAAGGGGGTTATTGCCGTTATTTCTCCGTGGAATTACCCTATTGGTACCCCCATGAGCGGGCTGGCAGGGGCTTTTCTGGCAGGTAATGCCATTATTTTTAAACCCAGCGAAAAAACACCTGCTTGTGGCACCGCCGTAGCTCAATTATTTATCGATGCCTTAACCTACTACAACCTGCCGACTGGGTGCTTTCAGGTAATCAATGGCACGGGGGCGGTAGGTAAGCAAGTGGTAGAATCTCCGTTGGTTCAGGCGGTGTTTTTTACGGGTAGCGAATCGGTTGGGCGGTGGATTCAAGCCGAATGTACGCGTCAAAATAAACCGTACACCTTGGAATTAGGCGGTTCAGACCCGCTAATTATTCTGCCCAGTGCGGTTTCGATGGATTTAGAGGCGATTGTTAGCTTTGCCGTTTGGGGAAGGTTCAGTAATGCAGGGCAAACGTGTGCAGCTGTAAAACGCTTGTTAGTACCAAAAGCCTTAGCCTCTGTTGTGCAGGCATTGGTTGTTGCGAAAGTGGCTCAATTACGGGTGGGTAATCCGCTGGAAGCCACGACGCATATGGGACCTTTAATTGATGCCCATCAGCTAGTAACCTTAGAAGCTCAATTGGCAGATGCTCAAGCCTTGGGGGCTTCGGTTATGCGAGGGGTAGCACCTGAAAATGCGGTGGCTCATCAGGCATTTTTTGCTCCTGCCGTGGTGTGGCATGTGCCTCCGCAAGCCAAAGTATTAACTGAAGAAGTATTTGGAGCGATTTTGCCCATTGTCGTTTATGAAACGGTGGCGGAAGCTGTGGCTCATTGTAATGCGTTGCCCTTTGGGCTGACGACCAACGTGTTTGGGCAAGCTGAAGAAGCCAGAGCCTTGGGTAGCCAGTTGCAGTATGCCCATATTGGTGTGAATGATGTTGCTACTTGCCATTATCCACTAGCTAGGTTACCGTGGCATGGATGGAAAGCCAGCGGGCCAGGGGTTCGTAATGGCGAAGTGGGATTGATGCAATTTGTAGATGTGCAGATTGTGGGCGAAACCGTTGGGTTTGAGTGGTTGCCTTGGGTACGGAAGGCACCGTGGTTGTTTGGGGCTGGTACCAATGAGGTGGCGGATACTAAGGCATTGTTAGAAGGCATGGGGGGGGATTCCGTTATGAAGTTGCCAACCCGAGGGTTATTGCAGTATTTATGGCGAAATAGAGCGTCTCAAAAACTGTAGATAGTGGTATCAATTAAACGATTAACCGTCTTTTTTTATCATCGATTGTTGTTTCAGTCTTTCGCTGGTTGGTTTGTCGGGGGGTGCCTGTTTGGGCACCCCCCGACACCCCCCACAAATTCAGGGGCAAGCCCCTAAAAACCCCCAAAAAGCCAACCCTCTATGCCACAAGGGCATGGACGAGGGTATGTTCTTTTTGCCCCTTCGGTGGACGGAACGCATCGGCAGCTGCAGGGCAAATGCGATGGTCGTTCCTACTGGGTGATTTCAATTCTTATAATATTCTAACTATTAATAGGTATGAACTTGAGCCATTTCAATTTTTAGGTGCTGCTAACGGTTTTTTCTGTCTTTTTAGTTTAACCTGAATAGGGTCTAAACTAATGGGGGTTAATTGCTCTACTAATATTCTGGTTTTGGCTAAATGAATTTTATTTTCCATTTCCTGTTGTTGTTCAGCTATCTTTCCTAACACAGTAGCCCCTAGTAATAGCCCAGAAGCCCCACCAATTAAGGTACCTAACCCACCCCCAAATAAGTAAGCTAACCCTGTACGGGTTTTCTGTAATTTAATCATCATGCTTCCAAATAGCCCACCCAGTAAGGTGCCAATACCCGCCGCCATAAAGGTTGCTGAAGCGGCTTTGGAAGCAGGGTTTTTGATAAACTGTTCTTCAGGTAACGAGGTGGTTAGCGTAAAAGAAGGGCGAGCCTCTACCCCTGTTTCTTCCTGTTTGGCAGGTTTTTTCATCAGTTGTGCTAAGATTTCAGGAGGCATAGCGTTCACGGGCTGAGTAGCATTGCGGTTGAACGTATCTTCTTGTGGTAAGTGCGTTACAGCGGGTAACACCCGAGGAGGAACCTGTCTTACTTTGGCAACAGCAGCTGATGAAGGCGTTTCTCGTTGGGAGTGGGCTTGCAAGGAATCGTCGAATAGATGTTCTTCATCATCCGCTTCAGCTTCTAGCTTGATTGATTCAGAGGGCATACCTTTATTGGTGCCATACCTTGGCTTCATAGAGCAATGATTAGCAGTTGGAGGTAAAGATAATATCATCATGTGGCTTCAGCGTATACTCACTTAAGGATAAGTTTAACTAACGACAAGTAGATAAACGTAGCCACAAGTAAAAAAATGCTAGGCTTTGTGAATCGATTTTTTCTAACCCAATTTGCATTGCATCCACCAATTTCAATAATTATAAGGGATGAGCTGCTTGCTCATCCCTTATAACGGTTAAGTTTTAAACTACGACAGGATTAACCACTGCAAGATAAACATTCTTCGGGGTTATCTAACGAACAGCTGACTTCAGATTCCCGTTGTTCACGCACCAAGTCTTTATCCACCGTGAATTTAATGGCTTCAACCGCAGCATTAGAACGCAAGTAATACATGCCCGTTTTCAAGCCTTTTTTCCAAGCGTAGAAGTGCATAGACCCCATTTTGGCAAAGTTCGGGTTCGCCATATGAATGTTCATGCTTTGGCTTTGACAGATAAAAGGACCTCTATCCGCCGCCATATCCAAAATATCCCGTTGTTTAATTTCCCAAACGGTTTTGTACAACGCCTTAATTTCATCTGGCACATTGGTTAAGTTTTGAACAGACCCATTGCCAGCAATAATCCGATGCCGAATCCGCTCATCCCACAAGCCCAACCGAATTAAATCTTTCACCAAATAGCGATTAATAATGGTAAATTCGCCCGAAAGCACCCGACGGGTGTAAAGGTTAGAGGTGTAGGGTTCAAAACATTCGTTATTACCTAAAATTTGCGAGGTAGAGGCAGTAGGCATGGGAGCTAACAACAAACTATTTCGTAAACCATGTTGTTGAACTTTCGCTTTAAGTGCCAACCAATCGTATCGGTCAGAAGGCTGATGGTTCCACAAATCAAACTGCAATTGCCCCTTAGAAGCGGGCGACCCTTCAAAGGTACTGTAAGCCCCATCACGTTCAGCCAGTTCCATTGAAGCTTCAACGGCAGCGTGGTAAAGGGTTTCGGCAATATCTTTGTTTAATTGTTTGGCTTCATCGCTATCAAAGGCGTACCGCATCAACAAAAACGCATCTGCCAACCCTTGAATACCAATACCAATAGGACGATGCCGAAGGTTACTGTTGGCCGCTTCAGGGATGGGATAGAAGTTTAAATCGATAATTTTGTTGAGGTTGCGGGTAACCACTTTGGTTACTTCATGTAGCTTCTCAAAATCGAATTTTCCACTCGTAACAAACCGATTCAACGCAATAGAAGCCAAGTTGCAAACCGCCACTTCATCATTAGCCGTGTATTCCACAATTTCAGTACACAAGTTGGAAGACTTGATGGTACCTAGGTTTTGCTGGTTTGATTTCCCATTACACGCATCTTTATAAAGCATGTAAGGCGTACCCGTTTCAATTTGAGATTCTAATATGGTGAACCACAATTCCCGAGCCTTGACCACTTTTTTGGCTTTGCCTTTGGCTTCATAGCTGGTGTAAAGCGTTTCAAAGGCATCACCCCAAACATCCGCCAAACCAGGGGCTTCGTTCGGGCAGAAGAGCGACCAATCCGCATCTTCTTCTACCCGTTTCATGAATAAATCTGGAATCCACAAGGCGGTAAATAAATCCCGAGTCCGTAGTTCTTCTTTTCCGTGGTTTTTCCGTAAATCTAGGAATTCAAACACATCGGCGTGCCAAGGTTCTAGGTAAACCGCGAACGCTCCTTTGCGTTTGTTGCCGCCTTGGTCTACATAGCGGGCTGTATCGTTGAAGACCCGTAACATGGGAACAATACCGTTGGAAGTACCATTCGTACCTTTAATGTAGCTACCTTTAGCTCTTACGTTATGGATGTGTAAGCCAATGCCACCTGCAGATTTTGAGATAAGAGCAGTTTGTTTAAGCGTATCGTAAATGCCCGTGATGCTATCATCCTGCATGCCTAATAGGAAGCAAGAAGAAAGTTGCGGTTGCGGCGTGCCAGCATTAAATAACGTAGGAGAAGCGTGGGTAAACCATTTTTCAGAAAGCAGATTGTAGGTTTCAATCACGGCGTCTAAATCGCCACAATGAATACCAACAGCTACCCGCATCCACATATGTTGAGGGCGTTCAGCAACCACGCCTTTCAGTTTCAGTAAATAGCTACGTTCTAAGGTTTTGAAACCAAAATAATCAAACAAATAATCTCGTTCGTACCGAACCACGGCATCGAGGCGTTTGGCATTTTCTTGAATAAATTGATAGACGGATTCTGAAAGCAGCTGGGCTTTTTGTTCAGACCGAGGGTCAATGTAGTCATACAAATCTTTGGCTACTTCGCTAAACGACCCTTTCGTTTTTTTGTGCAGGTTGGAAATAGCAATTCTGGCGGAAAGTACCGCATAATCGGGATGGGTAGCGGTAAGGGAAGCAGCGGTTTCCGCAGCTAATTGGTCTAGCAGCTCGGTGGTAACGCCATCATACAAGCCTTCTACCACTTTAATTGCCACTTCATCTGGCTTTACAAACCGATGATCTAAATCAAAGCTGAGAGATTTTATTCTATCCATAATCTCGTCAAAGCGAACTTCAACACGACTGCCATCTCGTTTAATAACTTTCATCATCATATTAAAAGTGTCTCCCTCAAGCGGTTTTAAATTTTAGCGTCTAATACTATTTTCAAATGGGAATAGCGTTAGATGGACACTAGGCACTGGCAAGTAAAAAACCGCAGGCGTACATAGAGGTACGTTGAGGATTTTTTACTTGACGGTAACAACGTAGACGCTGACGATATTTCTATTTGAAATTGGTATAATGCAACTAGGTATCTTTTTATTATAGGACGAGTAGGCGAAATGAAAAAGTAAAACTTATGTAAAGCTAATCTTGACATTTTTGAAATAAATGGTTTTTTTGTACCTGCTCCATTCTCTTTGAATTTTGCGTTATAATGGTTTGTAAATTAGCCTTCTTTTTCTCGTAACCTTAACAGCAGGTATTTATGGTCAATTCTTTTAAAAAATTAGCTACTAACAGAGCGTTTACCTTAATGGAACTGGTTATGGTTATTGCTATTTTGGGCATTTTTGCCACTTTTGCGGTCGTTGCCTTTGGCGATGCTGACGAACAAAAAGATGTACGGGCGTTTAATTCCGTTCAAGCAACGTTGCAAAGTGTGGAAATACAAGGGGCGGAGAGAACTAATTCCAGACCACAAGAGTTAGCCGCTGCTACCATTATTGCGGCTATGCCCCCCCATGCTTTTATTGATTTAACCGTAACCAATGAAACCAACATTTTAGCGATAGCCAACCGAGGTCTTTCTAGAACGGTAGAGTTTGCTACCAATGCCTGTGGAGATGTTTGTATGGTAAACATTACAGGGTTTGTTACCTATGGTTTACAACCCTTGCCTAAACAGGATTGTAACGAGCCTGGTGCTGGGGTAACCCCTTGTAATTACTTGGCAGGCTCTTAATTGAAGGAAGCTTTTTCAGGGGTTTCTTAAGGTTTTGGTTGCTTGAGCCGATAGCACTATCATGGTAAACCAAACCACTGGGGTGCTATTTGAATGCTTCGTTTAAAAAAAACTGGGTTTAAAAAAGGCTTTACACTGATAGAGCTGGTTATTGCTATGGCAATGATGAGCGTTATTGGGCTTTCCTTAGCAAACTTAAATGGTACTTTACTTGAACAACGAGAAAGTGCAAAAACGAAAACCTACATTCAAGGGGTGATGAATCGGTTTTTGATGCAACTAAAAATAGAAGCAGGCTATGCAGAAACCTATACCGTAACGAATACGGCTAGCGCGTCTGTTTTGACCCTTAATATACCCAAAATTGATAATAGACCCAGTAGCACCATTACTTATACTTACACTAATTTTACAATGGTTCGGACGCAAAGCAACACGGCAGACCCTGACCCCCCGTTGGATTTTACGACCATTACCGTTTTGCCTAACTATATGGAGGCAACTATTCGATTTACTTGTGGTAGTAGCACACCTGCCGTTAATTGTTTTGAAAAAGTGATTGTACCCAACCGAGGCGAGGCAATTAAAGTGGCTAGGGTAACGGTTGAAACCTTAACGCCTGAAAACAGGCAAACGCGTATTACCGAAGCTTTTGGAGAGCTGGGGGTAACGGCTACGGATGTGTTGATATATAAGCCTGCAGGGATGATTATTCTTTAAACGTTTAATTGGCGTTAGGAAGCATACTAAAAAAGATGCTGAGACTTTAAAGTCTTAGCATCTTTTTTAGTATCAGTTTGCTCATCAAACGGGTATTAGCGTTTACGCTTTCTTGCCGCTTGAGCTTTACGCTTACGTTTTAGCGAAGGAGGCTCGTAACGTTCACGACGTTTAATTTCGCTTAAGATACCCGCCTTTTGGATTTTTTTCTTGAAACGCTTTAACGCACTTTCAATACTTTCACCCACGTTGACTTCAACTTCAGCCATCATCATCATCATTTTTGGAAACACCTCCTTTCAAAAAATTTATGGAAAAAACTAAAAAGCACTGTTCCTTATTGATAAGGTATTCAGTGCTTTTTAACTAAGCTAACTAAGCTTAACCCAAAAACAGGCGTTCCGCAAGCCCTATTTCACTTGAACGGGCATTACTAAACAAAGATAAGCGTCTGGGGTGTCGGCATCTTTAAATAGGGTAGGTGCCAACGCACCGTTGGTTTCCATCAGTAAGTCATCCCCATCCATCACTTTTAGGGCACCCAACACAAAGTGGAAGTTGAAGGCAATGGTTAAATCTTCTGTGGCATCATAGTGAATAGGCATCATATCTTTAGAATTACCCACATCAGGCGTATCAGCAGCTAGCACCAATTGCCCTTGTGAAAGCGTCATCCGCACGATAGACGTGCGTTCGTTTGCCATAACGGCGGTACGTTCTAAGGCAGCGGTTAGGGCGGCTCTGTTCATTTTGGCTTGCAGTTTGCATTCTCTGGGAATGAGCTGCTCATACCGAGGATACTGCCCATCTAACAATCTTGAAACGGCATTAAAGCGTGTGGTAGAAAGGAATACTTGCCCATTTTGAATGGCAACTAAGGCGGTATCGGTTTGTTCGCCCGCATTGGTTTGGGCTAATTTCATAAATTCTTGCAAGGTTCTTGCAGGAATAATGGCGGTTACGGTTTCAGCCAACGTCAACCCTTCAAGCGATTCCTTCCGCCGTGCTAACCGAGACCCATCGGTTGAAACTAAATCCAACCCATCAGAAGAAAGCTTGAAGAAAACGCCCCCTAAAATGTTGTTGGTATCCGTTTTTGATGCGGCAAATTCGGTTTGTTTAATACATTGCACTAAGGCGGGCAGGCTTAATTCTATAGCCGTTGAAGAATCAATCACGGGGATAGAAGGGAATTCTTCGGCAGGTAGAGTTCGCATATCAAACACGGAAGACCCGCAAGAAATATGGCATGATTGAACCACAGGGTCAATTTCAAATTGAACCATGGCTTTACTGGGTAATTTTGCCAAAATTTCAGACAGTTTCTTGGCAGATAAAGTAGCCCTACCAGGAATGCTGATTTCGGCATTCAAGCTGGTTTGCAGGGAAAAATCTAAATCCGTAGCGGAAAGTTTCAGTGGGGCGGTGCTAGATTCGCATTCAATTAAAATATTGGCTAAAATGGGCTGAATAACCCGTGTGGCAGTGGCACGTTGGACGGAATTAACGGCTAGGTAAAAGTCGTCTCGTTGAACAGTAAATTTCATAGACTAACAGAAGCCTCATGGTTTGGGATTGGATTCTACGATGAATCGCAAATTCGTGAACAAGTAGTTTAATAACGTAAAAATAGCATACCGCAACTTTGCTACTTCATCAAGCGTTTCTTTTTTGGTAAACTTTCTTGTATATGATGAATTTTAATGATATTCCACCTGATCAATCTGCTGCACCCCCTGCTGTTTTTGTGCCTCCCCTGCCGTTTCTGCAAGATTTACCTGTAGATTTGCCGATGAAGCTGGAAGTAACGCAAAAACGGCAACGCTTTTTAACCCAAATGGGGTTGTTGGCGTTAGTAGTTGTGTTCTTGTTTATGCTTTCTGTTAATATTGGGTTTTTAATGGCGAAAACAGTCGCTCAGCTGCCCAATGTTTCCCAATTGCACCATTGGAAGCCGACTGAAACTACTCGTATTTACGACCGTAACGGCACACTAATTGCCAATATCAGTGGCGATGAAGACCGTATTGTCATGCCTATTTCAAGAATTTCACCTTACTTGCCACGGGCTATTATGGCGATTGAAGATAACCGCTTTTATCATCATGGCGGGGTAGATTTTAAGGGGACGCTTCGAGCCATTGCTTCTAACGTGAAGGGGGGCGATGTGCAGGGGGGGTCTACACTAACACAACAGTTGGTAAAAAACTTATATTTAACGCCTGAACGAAGCTTGGGAAGAAAACTAGCCGAAGCCTTATTGGCGTTACGCATTGAAAAAGTGTACGATAAAACTCGGATTTTGGAGCTGTACCTGAATATTGTTTATTGGGGCAACCACGCTTACGGGGCTGAAAAAGCAGCGAGAGTTTACTTCAATAAATCTTGTGCGGATTTAACCATTGCGGAAGCCACTTTGTTGGCGGGTTTATTGAAAGCCCCTGAAGGTCTTTCGCCTTATGTGTACCCTGAAGCGGCAATTAATAGGCAAAAAACGGTGCTGGCGGCTATGAAAGCCCACGGCTTTATTACCGAAGCTCAATATCAGCAGGCGTACAATGAAAAACTGGTGTTTAACAGTGCCAAATCGGTTTATCAGTATCCGTTTTTTGTGGATTATGTTCGGCAAGAATTGGCGAGTTATTTGGGTGAAGAATTGGTGCATCGGGGTGGGTTGCAGGTTATGACGAGCCTTGACCCTCTTATTCAGCAAGCCGCTGAAAAGGCGGTTAAAACGGGCGTTGCTCAAACGCCTGCTGGCTCTCGGGTAGATGAAGCGGCGTTGCTTTCTTTGGATGTGAAGGAAAATACCATTGCTGCCATGGTGGGCGGGTCTAACTATTCAAAAAGTCAATTCAACATTGCCACCATGGCTCAACGAGCACCGGGGTCTACGTTTAAGCCGTTTGTTTATTTAACAGGCTTTCGGTTGGGGCTGTTAACGCCAGATTCCATCATTTCAGACCGTCCGTTGGTGTATGGGTCTGGGTCTTCTGCTTGGCGACCTAAAAACTATGATGGCGTCTTTCTTGGCCCAATGAAAATTCGCAATGCCTTGGCGAAAAGTAGAAACACCACAACCATTCAGGTTGGGCAACGGGTTGGCGTAAAAGCCGTATTGGAAACGGCAAAATTGGCGGGTATTACCTCTACTATTGAAGAAAATTTCAGTAGTTTATTAGGCTCTTCAGGCATGTCTCCGTTGGAATTGGCAACAGCGTATGCAACGTTTGCCAGAGGAGGCATCTACAAAAAACCCACGGTCATTTTGCGTTTGCAGAATAACCAAGGACAAGATTTACCGTTGCCAGATGCGAAAGCACGCAAGGCGTTTGAACCTTGGGCGGCTGCCATGATAAATTCTGCGTTGCAGACGGTGGTTCGGGAAGGGACGGGGAAACCTGCACGGTTGGTTAGCCGATGGGTGGCGGGTAAAACGGGTACGACGGATAGGAGTCGAGATATTTGGTTTGCGGGATATACCCCTGATATGGTCGGTATCGTGTGGATGGGGCATTCTCGGAACTTGCCCTTGCGTGGGGTATTTAGTACCAATTGTGTGAAGGTTTGGGCGGATTATGCTAGGGCTTATTATGCGTTGCATCCTGTTGAACCTAAACCTTTTGATGCCTACGATGGCATGCCTCCGCTACCCGACCCACCAAAGGCTATTTAGGGGGGGTGATACTGTTGGATTCTGACATTTCTTCTTTTGGTGATTATTTGATTTTCGTAGATGAATCAGGAGATCATAACTTAGGAGCATCTATCGACAAAGATTTTCCCGTGTTTGTGTTGATGTTTTTGGTGGTTAATAAGCATGAGTATACAGATAAAATTGTCCCTGCTTTTCAAAAGCTTAAATTGAAGTATTGGGGTCATGATCAAGTCATTTTTCATGAGCGTGAAATAAGAAAGAAGACTGGTTATTTCAAACTGTTCGATCAGTACCCTAGCGTAAAGCACTCTTTTTATGATGATTTGAATGAGGTAATGGGTACGTTGAATTACCATCTTTTTCCTGTTTTGATTGACAAAAAGAAACATCAGCAAAAGTACACTGCCCCTGAACATCCTTATCATTTGGCTTTGGAATTTGGGATGGAACGTGTTCATCGTTTCCTAAAGAGCAAACAACAAGTGGGCAATAAAATTTCTGTTGTTTTTGAAAGTAGAGGATTGAAAGAAGATAAAGAGCTGGCAGTGGCTTTTACAGAAAGATGCTCCTCCTGCGTTGGTTATGTAAACCTTTATAAAATTAACTATCAACTTGTATTCGCATCTAAGTTGAGCAATTCTACAGGGCTACAGATGGCGGATTTAACCGCCAGACCTTACGGCTTAAACTACCTTAAACCAGAACAGACGAACCAAGCTGTTGATATTTTCAAGTCTAAAATCGTTGTTTCTAAACAGTTTCCCTAGAAAAACCTAAAGGATCAGCAACAAAAGCAACTGATCCTCTATGTCGACCGAGATAACCTCAATCCTTATCTACCATTATCGGTTATAACCAATCATTTGACAAGCATTTACACAAAAAATTTACATTGCTTGAAGGGTTTTTCCCTGTCGCAAGTACCTCTTACTGCACGGAGCTAGAATAGGGCGTTTCACTGCCACAGGGCAACAACGAACGCAAAAAGCAAGCCTTGAATACGAATCTGTATACGCAATGTCTCTCTCCGCTAAGGTTTTTTGATTAACAAACAAAGGGTTGCTTCAAAGTAACAATCGTAAAGCGAACCCTTGCACCACAAAAACCCTTGTGATATTGTGTAGAAACAAGTATTGCAAAATAGTGCCGTAATCACTCTTTTTGTTGTAAAGAATACCTGTTTAACTTGATTTGCTGTAAAAAGTGTCTACCCAACTAACATTTTAACAGCCCTTAATTAACCCGAAGGCTCAAGTTTAACCGTATTCTATCCCCTATTTTTATTGGCTTGGTGGTTCTTTCGCCTTGCCTCATAAATACAAATTAAGCATTTTCTTAAAGAAACGGAGTACACCCTAATGGCGTATGCAAACCCATCTAAACCAGCTGGTCAAGCAGCAGCAGACGATCAAAATAAAGAAGAATGGCAAGAACGCGTCATTCAAATTCGCCGTGTAACCAAAGTTGTTAAGGGCGGTAAGAAAATGAGCTTCCGTGCGGTTGTCATTGTTGGCAACGGTAACGGTCAAGTTGGCATGGGCGTTGGAAAATCAGGCGAAGTGATTGGTGCCATTCAAAAAGGTGTAACCCAAGCTAAACGCAACTTGCTAACGGTTTCTCGGTTTGGTACAACCATTCCACACCCTGTACAAGGTGATGGTGGTGCTAGCAGAGTCTTTATTCGTCCTGCTTCAGAAGGTACGGGTGTTATTGCGGGTGGTGCTGCTCGCGCAGTGCTTGAACTAGCAGGTGTTCATAACGTATTATCCAAGTCAATTGGGTCTAGTTCTCCGTTAAACGTAGCCAGAGCAACCCTTCAAGGCTTGAAAAAACTACGCACCTTCCAAGAAATTGCTGACGCTCGTGGTATTTCAATGAGCCAGTTGTTGCACTTGCAGGCAACAACCAGCTAGTTTCACATTGGTAAAACCTTATTTCGTTTGTGTTAAATAACGCAACATTCAACTAAAATTTGGAGACTTTAAATTATGGCAACAGAAGCCAAAAAACTAAAAGTAACCCTAACAAGAAGTGTTTTGGGTCGTCCTGAGAATCAACGTAAAGTGGTTAAAGCCTTAGGTTTGCGTAAAACAAACCATACGGTTGAACATGTGGATACGCCTATTATTCGGGGTATGTTAAATGCAGTAAGGCATTTGCTAACCGTTGAAGAAGCTTAAGTAACTCAAAAAAGAGGTTCATGAAAATGTCTACTGAATTAAACGTATTAACACTAACGGATATTCGTCCTGCCAAGGGTGCCGTTAAGAAAAAGAACAGGGTCGGGCGTGGTATGGCGTCAGGGTCTGGTAAAACCGCTAACCGTGGTAACAACGGTGAAGGTCAACGGGCTGGTCGTTCTTCCAAGCGTGGGTTTGAAGGGGGTCAAATGCCTTTATACCGTCGTATTCCAAAATTCCGTACATTCCCTCAGCCAAATCAACGTATTTGGTTGGAATTGAATGTGGGCGATATTGAAAAATATTTGGTTAAAGGTCAAAAAGCCTTAACTTATCGTGATTTAAAAGCAGCGGGCGTTTGGCCTTCTGATTGCGATGGTGTTCGGTTGCTAGGCAACGGCGAAATTGCTAAAGGCGTTACGGTTCAAGCTCATTATGCCACCCCTAGTGCCACCGAAAAATTAACTGCTGCTGGCGGTAAATTAGACTTAGTTACTGGTGCTGTTTCACCATTACTGGCCTAGTTTTCTCAAATTCTATTTAGATTCTTAAGCGTAGTAAAGTGTTAATTGTTATCGCTTTACTACGTTGAGTCTATTTCCTTATGAAGCCACTTGCTATAGAATGACAGAAGCGATAGTCTTTCCGCTTAACCGTTGTTTCGTTTTATTTAAAGGGGTTTGCTTTGAAATCTTCTTCTTCACCATTTAATTTTCTTTCACCCTTGTTTCAAAAAGATGCCGAAACAGGTAGGCAAGTTAACGACCTAAAACAAAAGATTTTCTTTACGTTAGGGGCGGTTGCCGTTTACAGGCTTTGTGCTCAAATTCCTGTTTGGGGTGTTAATCCGCAAGCATTAGCTTTGTTGCCCAAAAACAATGCTGTTTTGGGCTTTTTGGATTTATTTTCTGGCGGTGCGTTAACCAGTCTTTCCGTGGTTGCTTTGGGCATTGGGCCTTATATTACCGCTTCCATTGTTATTCAGCTATTAACGGCGGTTGTTCCTCGGTTGGAAGAAATGCAAAAAGATGAAGGCGAAGCTGGCAGAAGACAGTTAGCCCAAATTACAAGATATGTTTCGGTTGTGTTGGCGTTGATTCAATCGTTAGTTGTGGTAAAGTTGTTTGCTTCAAACCCTAACGTGCTTCAGCTGGGCGTTGAACCCACTGTTTTCTATGTGTTGGCTACAACTGCTTTGGTTGCGGGTTCACTGTTTACCTTGTGGCTTTCAGAATTAATAACGGAAAAAGGCATCGGTAACGGTAGTTCGATGTTGATTTTTGTGGGTATTTTGGCTGGCTTGCCCTTTTATGCAGCTCAAACCGCCCAATTGGTGGAAGGAGATCCTCAACGGTCGTTTTCATTAGTCGTATTATTGGCTATTTATTTGGCGATGATGGTGGCTATTATCATCTTGCAAGAAGCCGTTCGTAAAGTGTTTATTGTGCAAGCCAAACGGTCTGTTGGGTCTAAGCAATATGGGGCAGGCACTTCGTTTATCCCCTTTAAAATTAACCCTGCTGGCGTTATGCCAATCATTTTCACCTTTGCGTTATTGGCGTTTCCACAAACCTTAGTGGGTTTAATTATGGCAACCCACCCCAAAGGATGGATTTTAGACGCCATTCAATGGTTGAATTTTTCACCTGGGTCGTTTTGGTTTATGGGTGTGCAGTTTGCGTTGATTATTTTCTTCTCTTACTTCTATTCATCCATTAACCCTAGTATGCAGCCCAAAGAAATTGCTACTAGCCTGAAGAAGTACGGTAATGCTATTCCGGGTGTGAAACCTGGGGTGCCTACGGGCGACTATCTCTCGGTTATTCTGAACAGAATCATCTTTATTGGGGCGGTTTTCTTAGCTATTATTACCTTAGTGGCAAGTTCCGCAACCAGTTTTACGGGTATTTCAACCTTGGCAGGCTTAGGCTCTACCGCACTAATTATTATGGTGGGTGTGGCGTTGGATACCATGAATCAAATTAAAGTTCACTTAATGGTGAAGCACTATGAAGGATTTTTAAAATAATGATGACGACACAACAACCAGCGGATTTATCTTCTGTTTTGTTTTTCCCCTTTATTGCTCCTCCTAATGGCGGAAAAGGGACACAAACCTCTTTGTTGGCAACCCGTTATGGCATGCCTCGAGTTGATATGGGGTCTTTATTAAGAGCCATTGCCAAAGAAAACTCTCCGCTTGGGTTGAAAGTGCAAGAACGCTTGGCACAAGCCCAGTTGGTGGATATTGGTATTGTGATTGATGTACTGAAAGATGGCATTGAAAAACAACTCAAAGCCAATCCGCCTCAAGCAGGGCAACCGCTAGGGTTCATTTTAGATGGATTCCCTCGCAATGTAGAGCAAACCGAAGCCTTGATGACAATGTGCCAAGCAACAGGTGCGAAGTTAGCGGCGGCTATTTATCTGAATGTGCCCAATGAAGCGATTGTGGAACGGGCTGCGAATCGGCGTATTTGTGCAGATTGCGGAGCGATTTATAACCTAGCCTCTAAACCACCAGCAAAACCTGATGTTTGCGATGTTTGCGGTGGCGTTCACCTTGAACACCGTGGCGATGACCAACCTGAAAAAGTGCAAATTCGCTTAGCAGGTTACGCCCTTGAAACCGTGCCTGTTTTAACCTATTTTGAAAATAAGGGCTTGCTCAAAACCATCAATGGCGATGCACCAGTAGCACAAATCAGTGAGGAATTATGCACGCTGATGGACACCTACTTGCAACCATCTTCCGTTACAGTTTAATTATCAAACAAAACAGACGAGGAGTCTCCGCTTTTTATGGGTATTCAACTCAGTAGCTCAACGAAAATCAATAAAAAATCTCGGCATGATATTAAATTGATGCGTCAAGCAGGCTTAATTGTGGCAAAAGTGCATGCCTTAATGCGAGAAATGGCAAAACCGGGTGTCAGCACGTTGGATTTAGATATTGCCGCAGAAGCCTTAATTCGGGCAGAAAAAGCGTTGCCTACCTTCAAAGGCTATCACGGATTTCCTGCCACGCTATGTACTTCCATCAACGATCGAGTCGTTCATGGTATTCCTTCCGCAGAAGACGTGCTAAAAGAAGGCGATATTATTAGTGTAGATGTAGGGGCAACCTACCAAGGTATGGTGGCGGATGCCGCCCTCACCATTCCTGTTGGTAAGGTAGATGAAGCAACCATGCGGGTTTTACAGGCAACCGAAGAAGCCCTATACGCTTCGATAGCTCAAGCCAGAGCTGGTAATTACCTTGAAGATGTTTCTGGTGCGGTTGAAGATACCAATTTAACGTACAATTTCGGGCTGGTAAAAGAATACGGCGGGCATAGCGTGGGCTACAAACTGCACGAAGAACCCTTTATTCATAACTACAGAACAGGTGTTAGAGGACCACAACTTCAAGCGGGCAACACCTTAGCCATTGAACCCATGTTTTGCATGGGGACTGATAAAGTAATTACCCTTGAAGATGGCTGGACGGTTGTAACATCCGACGGGTCGCCTTCAGCCCACTTTGAACACACCATTTTAATTACGGAAGAAGGCGAAGCAGAAATACTAACCTGCTTGCCCGAAGGCCCTTTCCGTTATTTCCCTCCCACAAAAGCTTAACTTTTAAACCCACTTGATAGGAAAAACAACATTGATGATGTCTAGCGATGTAATTGAAATGGAAGGCACCATAACCGAAGCCTTACCCAACGCCATGTTTCGGGTTAATCTTCAAAATGGTATTGAAGTGCTTGCCCATATTTCAGGCCGAATTCGGAAGAACTTTATCCGTATTTTGCCTGGCGATAAAGTCAAAGTAGAACTGTCTCCTTATGACTTAACCCGCGGTAGGATTACCTATCGTGTAAAATAACGTTACACAATCGTAAAGGATGCTTTGCGTTCGTGTTATGTTTGAATTAAACTAACCAATAGTTTTAAACCCCTATTTTACGCTGAATTGATGCTAAATTTATTCTAACCCTCTAAAAAAGGAGCTTTTCCCATGAAAGTTCGTACCTCTGTTAAGAAAATTTGTGAACACTGCAAAGTCATTCGTCGTCGTGGACGGGTTGCGGTTATTTGTATTAACCCTAAGCATAAACAACGCCAAGGGTAAGTTACTGTCCCTGTACAGTGGTCAGTCTTCAAGCAACTAATTTCCATCAATGCTTATTAATTGCTTGTTACTACACCGTTTGGTTTAAATAACCAAACGGTGTTATGAAAGTTTTATTCAATGTTGACGCTCACCTATTTAACTGGAACAACGGTTTACCTGAATCCAGATGTTATTAAAACAGTAGAAGCCACACCAGATACGGTTATTACACTGCAAACAGGTGAAAAGTTATTGGTTTCCGAAACGGCTCGGGAAGTACGAGAATTGTTTATGGATTACCAACGGCTCATTCGTCAGCAAACCGTTTTATAACCAGCCTTGTGTCTGTGTTCATACGCTGTCGCAATAGAAAGTGTCTCAATGCAAGAAGACGTTACTGAAGCCGTTGTTGCTTCTACTAAACCCAAAAAATGGAACACCCCTCGGTCTCAACAATTAGAGTGGCTTCAAAACCCTGAAACTAGCTTTCACCCAATGGCCTTATTGAGTGATGGTCCTATTGTTATTTTGGATACTGAAACCACAGGGCTAGACCATAAAGTAGAAAAAATTATTGAAATCGCTGCCGTCAAACTTTACAACGGCGAAATTATTGAACGATTTTCAACGCTAATCAACCCCGAACAGCCCATTCGGCATTCCAGTTTTAAAATTCACCATATTTCTCAGGAAATGGTGGAATCCGCCCCAACAATGGCTGAAGTCATTCCTCAATTTGAGGCGTTTATGGGAGATTTACCTTACGCCGCCCATAGCGTGGTATTTGATTATAGCTTCATTACAGAAGCTTACAAAAAGCATTTGGGCAAACGATTTTTAAACCCTCGCATTTGCACGTTGGAATTATTCAAAGCCGTCTTCCCTGAAGAGCATTCTCATGGGCTTTCCGCTTTATCCGCCCGCTTTGGCATTGAAAGCTTTGTAAACCACAGAGCATTAGATGATGCGGAACAATTAGCAGCAGTTTTTGACAAATTAAAAAATCTTTATATTCAAAAGAACAGTTGGAAGTATTCTCAATTAGAAAATGTACCCTATTTATTGGAACGGTATATTCGCTTAAGCAAAGCGGCTCAAACCCTGCAATCCGAAATGGCAGATTTAAAAGAAGTATTCAAACTATATTTCACCGAAGGCGGCGTGCCTATTCAAGCTTCTACAGGCGAAGTGATGACAGGGACACTTAAACGGCAGTATGATTATGAGTCTGCCGCACTGATGGATTGTATTGAAGACTTCAATTTGTGGCGTAAAGTGGCGAAAATCAATTTAAAAGCTTTGGATAAATTGCTATTTAAGCCCATTAAAGTAGCTGAAGAAGTTTTGGGTGAAGTGGAAGGTGAACCAACTGAAACACAACCGACCAAAACGCCTATTATCACCGAAGAACAACGCCAAGCGTTACTGGAAACCAGAACAATGATTTCGCAAGGGTGGACACTGAATATTGCCAAATTAGTACCGCCTGCCACAAAAAAAGCACCGCCTGAAACGGATGCCGTTGCAGAAGCTGAAGAAACGCCCTTCGTGATAGCTGAAGATACAGCCACCACGGCGGAATAACCCTTTGCCTTCCTACTAGTAAGTAGCCATTACCGAAATAGAAAAAAGGAGAGCGTCTTATCCATGACTTCTCAAACACAACAACACGGTGAACCAGTTATTGCCTTGCTTTCAGGCGGGTTAGATTCAGCGGTTAGCTTGGTTAAATTGGAAGCAGACCCTCGGTATCATGTATTAAGAGCCGTGATGATTGATTATGGGCAACGGGCGTTTTTGCAAGAACGTAAAGCGTCTTCTTCATTAGCCCAGTATTATGGTATTCCTTACCAAGTGCTCACGTTGGATTGGCTTAAAGAAGTGCTACCCGAAGGCTTAAAAGCGGATTCTGATATTGATAGCCCCACCGAAATTTATCAAGTTTGGGTACCAAACAGAAACGGGTTATTCCTCAACATTGCAGCCGCAATGGCAGAAGCCTATGGGGCAAAATACGTTTCATTCGGAGCCAATGTAGATGAAGCCCAAGCGGGATTCCCCGATAATGGCGTACCGTTTTATGAATCGCTTAACGAAACGCTAAAATACTCCACGCTTAATGGTGTTCAGGTAATGGCACCCGTTGGGGATTTAACCAAAATTGAAATTGCCCAGTTAGGCAAAAGCTTGGCATTACCCTTCAAATATGTGTGGAGCTGTTACGAAGCGGGCGATGTGCATTGTGGCAAATGTGCTTCCTGCCAGCATTTGAAACGAGCCGCCAAATCTGTAGGTTTACCCATTGCCTTTGCTGATGACACCCCCTTACCCGTTGTTACAACGCCTTAAATCGCAAAGAAGACAAGTACTTATGTACAAAAAACACTGGGTTCTAATAGGGTTATTTCTATTGGGCATTGGATTCATTCAAATGCCTTGCGTGGAAGCCTATACCCAATTAAATGCCCATTATTATGTGTCTAACGCATCCGTTATTGCCAACCAAGCCGAATTAGCCCTTTCTGCAGGGCAGTACGAAAAAGCCAGAGTGTTGTTGACAGATGCCATTCGGTATTGCCCAAACCAACCAGCGACAGCCACCTTTTATAGCAGATTGGCACGGGCTTATTTTGGGTTGGGGCATAAGGAATTAGCGTTTGCTAGCCTAATGCAAGCCATTCGGTTACAGCCTACTTTTGCGGTTTACTATCAGGAATTGGTGCAGGCATGGCTTCAAACGGGTACGATTCCCCAAGCCAAGCAAGATGTTATCAGCTATTTGCGGATGAACCCCGAAGAAGGGCATGTTTGGTTTTTATTGGGGTTGCTTTATCAGGCTACCAGTGAAGAAACAGCGATGATAACGGCGTGGGAACAGCATTTACGGCTGAACCCTCGGTCTCCGTTTCGCACGGAAATTTGTCAGCATTCATCGGTTTGTGTAGGGAAGTAGGGCTTGTAACAGCTATACTAGCGTTCTAACGTTTCTTGGGTTTCAATTTCAGCAAGCCTTTCCTGCCAATTTTGTGTCATCGCACACCCGCAGTGGTCTCCGTGAATATGGGTAGGTTCTGGGTGGGGCATATAATCCACTTGCCTAGGCTTCGTGTGCCATAGTTTAATGGTGCTGGCATCTTTCACAAATTGACGATTGGCTAAGCTATTACACTGGGGGCAAAAGGCAAGGTCTGCATGAAAGGTGCTGGGACGTTCTACTTCAAAGGCTTTGTTACAAGCAGGGTTGGTACAGCAATAAGAATAAATAGGCATTACTCGATTTCACCTTCAATCAATGGAAATATTCCCTGATTATAGCAGATGATGAGAGGCTAGGGTGGTTGTTCTTATTGATCCAACTCATCAAACACCTTGAAAGCGGTAGTGGGTAAAAGGGCCGTTTTATGGGCAAAAGGAAGAGTGAACTCAGGTAAAAACGCCTTCATTGCCGTTAACGCTCTAGCCTTGTGATGCCCTGCTCGGTCTTTTTTAATTTTCACCCGAAAGCCTAATTCAGGCAGAATACCCCAGTTACTGTTAATGGGCTGAAAATTCTTGCCTACGGCTTCTTCTCGGGTAATGTAATGCAACAAACTACCTAACATCGTTTCTCTGGGTAAGGCAATGGGGGCTTTCCCTTCCAACTGCCTAGCAATGTTGAGTGCCGCCACTAAGCCTGTAGCGATACTTTCCGTATACCCTTCAGTGCCTGTCAATTGCCCTGCTAGCATCAAATTAGGCATTACTTTAAATTGCAGGGTGGGTAACAACACTTCAGGGCTATGAAAATAGGTGTTACGGTGCATAACACCATACCGAACCACTTCCGCTGCTTCCAAACCGGGTATCAACTTGAGCAATTCTTTTTGTTCGCCCCATTTCAAGTTGGTTTGAAAGCCCACCAAATTGTAGAGCGTTCCCTCGGCATTATCCTGCCGAAGTTGCACCACGGCATAGGGCTTTTCATCGGGCTTATGCGGATTTTCCAACCCGACAGGCTTCATTGGCCCATACCGTAGGGTATCTACCCCTCTGGAAGCTATGACTTCAACAGGCATACAACTTTCAAAAAACGACGCTTTTTCCGCTTCTTCAAAACTTTTCAGCGGTATTTTTTCCGCATGGGTTAGAAAGGTGTAAAATGCTTCGTACTCGGCTTGGTTCATGGGGCAGTTAATGTAGCTGGCTTCATCCCCTTCACTCAGAGTTTTATTGTATCTGTCTTGAAAAAACGCCACCTCAAAATTAACGGAATCCTTCATCACAATCGGTGCAGCCGCATCAAAGAAGTACAAATTCCCACGGTTAAGCAACTGTCCCATGGCTTTTACTAGCGGTTCGGTGGTCATCGGACCCGAAGCTAACAGCGTAAAGCGGGCATCGGTGGGCAGTTCGGTTATTTCACTACCGATAAATTCAATATTGGGGTGGTTTTGAATACGATGCGTAACCAGAGCGGAAAATTTATCTCTATCCACGGCGAGGGCTTGCCCTGCGGGTACGGCACAATCAGTTGCAATGCCTAGTAGTTGGCAACCCAGCAGAGCCATTTCTCGTTTTAGCAACCCACTGGCAGCTTCGCCCATAGAACCAAAGCTGTTGGAACAAACAATTTCGGCTAAATCCGTACTGTGGTGGGCAGGCGAGCGTTTTTCAGGCTTCAAATCATATAGCCGAACTTGGTAGCCACGGTCTGCTAGTTGAAGGGCGGCCTCAGTGCCTGCTAACCCGCCACCGATAATGGCAACATCGGCTGGTTTGTGGGTGGTTATCATTTTTGTGGGGTTCCTCGTAAATGAATAATTAATAGAGAGAGATAAAACTACCTCCTATTCAACCATGAACACCGTTATTTTTCCATCTAGGCAAAAGGGCGATGTTTAAGGCATAATAGGAAGAGTTGTTTCTTTTTTTGTAGATGTAAAGGGTTTCATCATGGCATTTTCGTCTCTGTCTTCTGCCTATTATCAACGAATAGGTTTCTGCTTCATCATCGCCAGTCTGTTTCTCTTCAGCATGGCTTGGGCAGATACGCTGGAAGCAGAGTTGCTAAACGCCCAACCCACCCTGAATAAAAAAAATACCGTAGAAGAAGGCATTAGCCTATTAGCTACCGCCAATAGCAAGCAACCACTTTGGGAACTTTCCGTTGATGGGCTAATGCTGCAACCCAATCGGTTTTTAACGGCTACCAGTTCACCTCGGTTTTTAGCTCGTCCTATTACCCAAAGTAATCAATGGCTCATTGAATTCCCTAATGCGGCATTGAAAGCGGGTATAATGCCTCAGCTATTAACAGGGTTTATCAATCAAAATGGCATTCAGCGTATTTCCATTACGCCCCACAATGGCAGTTTAACGCATTCTGTAAGGGTGTTAATTGCGTATGCCCCGCAGGTTTCTATAGAAAAATTAGCACCTGTTAAATTAGCAAACCAAACGCTGGTGGTACCCTTCCCAATAATTACTAGTAGTAATACTAGCCATAAAACAGCGGGTACTATTCAAGGTACAGCCGTTGTACCGTATAAGTTTAACAAAATACCAACTACTGCTAATGAGGCCCGAGATGTGGCACCCCCCGTTTTAGCAACTACGCTTTCTACTGATGAGCCTAAAGTGCCACTGAAGGGGCTGGAAGTAGAATCTGAATTTTTGTTGTTAAAACCTGCTGAAGGAGCAGGTACGCTGAAAGTAAAAAACCAGTTTTATTTAGAAAAACCAAACCGCTTTGTGGTAGATTTAGAACCTGCCGTTTTAAGTGGCGATTTATTTACTGGGCAAGCCCCTACCCCCACAGGCAACGCCCCCACCAGTGGTGTTACCCAATGGAATGGGTGGACTGTTCGGCTTTCGCAAAACACGCCCAGCATTGTTCGCTTAGTCATTGAAACCGAGGGCAACAAAAACTTCAAACTATTGGAAGGGTCTCCGCAAGCCCCATTGGCGTTTAGAAATGCTTTGGTGGTTCAGCCTACAACAGGCATTAAGTTCCCTGTTAAAGACCCTATTTCACAAGTTGCTGTAGCTAAAGGTAATTTAACGCAAGTGTATTTTTCCCCGCCCACCAGCAAGGGAGCCGTTAAAATGCGGTTGGAAGCGTCTGTTCCAGTTGAATACAAAATAACCAACGAAACGGCTCAACGGCTGGTGCTTAGTTTGCCCAACATCGCACCGCCTGAAGGGGGGGGCGTGCAATTGTTTGATGTAAAAAGTTTCCCCTACCTTAAAAGCCTAAGCCATGTGGCTGCCGTTAAAGGTAGTGCGTTGCTGATTGATTTTGCCCAACCCGTAAAGGATCTACGCTCATTACCTTACACCGCTCAACGAGCTTTGGAACTGAGTTTTTTAGTGCCTAACAACCCAGCTAGTATTACGGCGAGTATTCGTAACCCCAAAGGACGTATCGTGATTGATGCAGGGCATGGGGGGAAAGACCAAGGGGCTAGCCGTGTAGGTGTGCTTGAAAAAGATCTGAATTTGGCTTGTGCAACTTACTTGATTGATGCGTTAAAACGCCGTGGATTGGAAGTTTACGCTACCCGTAGTACGGATAAGTTTTTGGAACTAAAAGAAATTTCCGCCATTGCTAACAAATATGACCCTGATTTGTTTGTTTCTATTCACCACAATTCCAGTACAGACCCTTCGATTGCGGGGCTGGAAACCTACTATTACCATTACCCTAGTGTGGCTTTAGCCAAAGCAGTGCATGCCTCGTTAGTGGGGGCGTTGCCTGTGAAGGATAGGGGTGTGCGTCGGGCTCAATTTTATGTCATTAACCATACCACGGCACCGGCTATTTTGGTGGAGATGGGTTATGTTTCCAACGCAGGAGAACGAGCAGAAGTGAACACCACGGCAAGGCAGAAAAAATCTGCCGAAGCGATTGCAGAGGGTATTATGGATTATCTTCGCCAGTTAAAACGTTAACACGCTATTTAACCGGTGAATTGGTATCAGCAGTCATCTTCACTTCCGTTCAAGAACTACCACTCATCAGCCGATAGTATCAGTACCTATTTCTTTTTGCTACCAATGAATGGATTGATACGATAATGATGATGCTAGCCCAAGCCGCTCTATCACCAGAAAAAGCCGCCCAACAGTTCTTCCAACTGTTTATGTCTAACCAATTCGCCCCCAGCTTCGAATGCTTCAGCAAAAAAAGCCAAAAACACTTCCTCGAATGGGCGTTTAATCATCTAAAAGCTCAACACCCCAAAGCCATCGAAGCTTCAGGGCTAAGCACCAAAGAAGTGCATATCATGTTTAAACGTAACGACCCCAGCCTCATCCAAAGCTTTTGGAAGCACTTCTACTTCAACAGCGGGGCAGGTGAAATCTATCAATTCGGGTATTTTGAACCTGATGAAATTAACGGCAACCAAGCCACGGTAGCTGTTCGGTTGGAATATCCCAACGGGCAAAAAGGGAGCGTTAAACTAACGATGATAAAAGAAGGTAGTCAGTGGAAGTTCGGGTATTTAGAATCAGGGCTTGATTTTTAATTCCTAGCGACGAAACCACGATTGCCAAACTTCCGTAAATAAAACGCAAGCAGCCGTTAGTGGGTTAGCCATTAAGGCTAATTTAAACCACGAAGTTTCTGTTTTTTTAACCAAGCGTTGCTCTGTTGTAACGGTTTGGCTAACAGAATTTGAGTTAGATAATGTGGTTGTGCTGAGGGTGGATTGTATAGCCATCATGGCGGAATAACCTTATGAAGTTTTGATAATAATGTATTGACACACTAATAAAAACAGACGAGCACCTAAAATTGCCTCTTAAATTGTAGTTTAGCATTGATTGGTTAGGCAATCAACATACAGTCTCCATAAGAATAAAACCGATAGGCTTGGGCAACGGCATCTTCATAGGCGGAAAGCATCAATTCACGGTTGGCAAATGCTGAAACCAACATCATTAGGGTGGATTTTGGCAAGTGGAAGTTAGTCAACATGGCATCTACCACTTGAAATTCAATACCAGGGTAAATAAATAATTCACTCCAGCCCGTATCGGCTTGGGTCAACGTGCCAGCTTGTTTTCTAATAGCCGTTTCAAGGGTTTTTACGCTAGTGGTGCCAACGGCTACCACTCTACCGCCGTTGGCTTTGGTGGCAATAATCGCATCAACGGTTTCTTGTGGAAGGGTATACCATTCGGCGTGCATGGCGTGTTGCCGAATATCATCTACTTGCACAGGGCGAAACGTGCCTGCCCCAACGGAAAGCGTTACTTCACTGATAGTAACCCCCTTGGCACGAATGGCTTCTAGCACTTCAGGGGTAAAGTGTAAGCCTGCCGTAGGGGCTGCTTGAGACCCTTCTACTTTGTTGTAAACCGTTTGATACCGCTCCTTATCAATGGCTTCGGCTCTTCTGGCAAAATACGGTGGAATAGGGAGTTCACCGACTTTTTCCATTAGCTCATTCATCGAAGCTTCCCCGCCCAGTAAATGAGCCTTTACTACACCATGCCCTAAGCCTTGACGTGCCATTACTTCAAGCACGCTGGTGGTATTGGGTAGTTCAATTAACGTGCCTTCTTTTAATTTTTTGATGGGTTTTAGCAGGCAATTCCAAGTGAGGGCTTCGGTATCGGCTTCATCGCCCGTGGGGTGCAGTAACAGCACTTCCACTTTACCTTTATAGCCCCTTCTATTGCCAAAAATTCTGGCAGGTAGCACTTTCGTATTGTTGATAACCAATAAATCTTCTGGTTGAAGCCATGCTACTAAATCTGTAAAGTGCTTGTGTTCCCATGTTTGGGTTTCACGGCTAATGTGCATCATTTTAGAGGCACTACGTTGGGGTAGCGGATATTTGGCAATCAATTGTTCAGGCAAGTGGTAATCGTAAGCTTCTAACGAAAAAAGATTAAGGGTCTCAGTAGTGGAAAGTGTTATCATTGAAAAACCTAGCGTGTCGGAAGAGAAAAAAAGGGGCTATTACGTTAGTATATCTAAAGCAGAAAAATAATAAAATCTGCTTTTATAAAAGATCGTGTTCCGAATCCATCTGTTGAAGGTTTTCTACTATCGTATGATATAAGCCCTATTTTTTACTGTTAGATGAATTCCCGCTTGATAGGTGTTTTCTTTTGAAACCGAATACCGTCCAACCCGCTAGTTATCCGTTTTCCCCATTAAAGCCCAACGCTTCAGTGGGAAAGTTGGCAATGGCTGTGCCGAGAGAAACGGCGGTTTTAACCCCTTTAGACGCCTATGATGGCACAACAGGCACGTTAGGAAGTGCGACGTCAGTATCTACATCTGCTTCTGCTTCTCCTCGTAATGAGGCAACGGCTTCTGGATGGCAACCCCTTTGGCATGGTTTGCTGGCTTCAGCGGTGGGTATTTCCGCAGGGTTATTGGCGGGGGAATGGTCTTGGCGGGAACGTCCCCACACGCTAGCCAAAAAGTTGGAAGAAAATAAGCAAGC
The DNA here is from genome assembly GCA_026389055.1 of Candidatus Melainabacteria bacterium. Taxonomy (GTDB): domain Bacteria; phylum Cyanobacteriota; class Vampirovibrionia; order Vampirovibrionales; family JAJTHC01; genus JACEUU01. The sequence goes on from JAPLIO010000211.1 coordinate 28,988, forward strand.
CTTTTTAAAAATGGTTAAAACCCCGTTAAGCGAAAAGCAACTGCAAAATATTGGGCAAATTGGCGGACTAGCCAGTACTTATAATGAACTAGTAGCTAAGTATAAAAACCAGGATAGTTTACAGCTAGAATTACCCAATGTTTCAGGTGATAGTGGTCAGTTTGTAAAAAACATTGTGCATTTATTCGCCCATTGGGATTCCCAAGCTTTTGATTTACATAGAATGGAACAATCGATAGAAACGCATCACTCTCAAAAACAAGTTTTCGGCCTATTTGGCGATGGCTCCTTACAGAATACGCTTATTATGAAAGAAGAAGCCCCTGTAGGGTGGTTTAATTGGCTACGCATCAGCGAAAAAGAGTTGATGAGTATCGATATTTTGGGGCAGTTATCCCAAGCTGCACGGCAATCAAAATGGGTTGCAGGGGGTGTAGCAGGCGGTATAATAGGGGCAGGGATGCTATTGTTAACGCTAGGGCATCCAAAAAGCAATAAAGCCACCCCAGTTTTGACTTCTGCGTCTGCTTCTGTGCCTAACGCTAATGGTAAAGAAGTAGAAAGCGACCCCTTGCCAACAGAGCCTCTGTTGCCTTCGGAAATAACAACGGAAGCTGGAAGCATACAGACTGTAGAAGAAAGACCTACAACAGAAACCGTGCAGGAATTTTGGGAAAAACAACGTAAGCACTAGCGTGAAAAACCTTAACCTGTGGTGCCTAAGCCAATGGCGATGCCTTCAATACTAGAAACAATCGCCCGATGATACGCTTCCTTCAACGAAAGAGAGTGTTCTTGGCTTTTCACCCCTTCTACAGATAACCCAATCGGCTGATTGAGCGTTTCTTCAGGCAATTGCCTGTATTCCTGCAACAATTGGCACTGAATCAGGTTCAGCGGGTCTAAATAATGGGCTTTTAGGGCAATAGATTCAGCTAACCACCTATCCCCAGGCGTGGTAGAAAGTAATTCACCGCCAATTAAGCGTTCCACCCATGCTACAGAACGCTGATATTCCGCCTCAATTAACGCAAAAACTTGGGTTAATTTGGGCAGTTGTTCTGGTGGGGAAAGTTGCGTTAAATAGGCTTTTGCAATAGATAAATCCGTTTGTTTTAAGCTGATTTGCGTGTTTTCAATCAGGCTTCTAAAAAATGCCCATTCGCTTTGAATCACCTTCAATTCTGCCAGCAACGGAGCTTCCCCTTTTTGCAAAGCTAACGCTTCTAGTGCAGACCCAATACCATACCACCCAGGCACAATTTGCCTAGATTGAAACCATCTGAAAACCCACGGAATGGCTCGTAAATCTGCAATTGATTTCATCGCCCGCCGTTTGGAAGGTCTCGACCCAATTTGCATCAATTCCACTTCCCGAGGGGTAACGTGGTCAAAATACGCCAAAAAATCAGGATGATGATGTACTAAGGCTTGATAGGTTGCCAAGGCTTTTTGGGAAAGGGTTTCCAGTAATTCGTGCCATTCGGGTAAGGGGTCTGCTGTGGGGTTGCTTTGGTGGGTTAAAATGGCGGCTACAATTGTTTCAAAATGCAGTTTTGCCGTATCAGGCACGTTGTAAAGCCTTGAAAGCACTTCGCCCTGTTCGGTTAAATCCTGCCCGAAAGCGGCACTACCTGTGGGTAATGCTTGAATGGCTCTGGCAGTGGGCATGCCGCCTCGCCCAATATTACCACCCCTACCATGGAAAAACCGCAATTGAATGTTATAGCGTTTGGCTACGGCTAGTAGTTGTTCTTGGGCTTTAAATAGTTCCCAATGGCTAGTTACATACCCGCCATCTTTATTACTATCGGAATACCCCAACATAATCAGTTGCTGATTATTCCTAGCTTTTAGTTGTAGCTGATAAGCTTCATTTTGAAAGAGGTCTTCCATCACGGCGGGGGCGTGGCGTAAATCTTCAATGGTTTCAAATAGAGGAACGACATCCAACTGGCTTTCAAAGTTGCCTGCTAAAGTTTGTTGAAATAACCCGACTGTTTTCATCAGTAATAACGCACTTAACACATCGCTAGCTTGTTGTGTCATGGAAAGAACGAAATACTGGCAGGCCCCATCACCCACGACAGGTTTTAGGCGTTTTACTTTTTCTAACATCCCTAGAATACGGGCTTCATACCATTGTGGGGGTAGTACTTTGCCTTCTTCTGCTAAGCTATTGGCTGAAGCCGATAAGGCTAATAGTTCCAACGGAACTACTGCTCTGGAAGCTAACAGGGCTTGGTTTAAAGCCTTCGTTGCGGGTTTCTCTTGCTGATGAGCAACCCCTAATGCTTCTAATAAGTGCGTGGCAGTTGCATTAACCCACTGCGTATCTTCCCGAACATCCAAACTAGCGAAGTGAAATCCGAATAGACTGACTTTTAGTTGCAAGGGTTGCACACTGCGTTTCACACTACGACAAAAGCCTTGTTCGTTGAGTAACGAAGCCAGCAAGGCTAAATCTGCCGAAAATTGTTGGGCAGATTCATAAGTGTAGCCCTGCACGGTAGAAAAATTGAGGTTTTCTGCCTTTAAAAACGCATCACATTGCACCAACGAAGCTTTTAGCCGTTCGCCCATTAGGTTTACCATTAAGCGGAAGGGCTCTTTTACACGGTCTTGATGATACTGTGAAGCCAACAGCGGATTGGTTTCATTAATCAGTGCCAACGTATCATTCAACCAATTTTCTAAGGTACTAGGCCATGTTTTTAGCTTGTAAACCGCCATGCTTAACCGTGGGCCTAGCTGGCGTAAATCTGCCAAATAAAGTTGAAGAATGGCTTGGTGTTGCCATAATAAGGCATTTCTAAAAACCAATGGCGTTACAAAAGGGTTGCCATCTAAATCGCCACCCACCCAAGAACCGAGGGTTAGTAGGGGTTCTCCGCCACCATGCAGGGTGCATTGCCCTGTTAGTTTTGCTTCCCAGCTAGTGGTTTCATTGCCAGTAGAAGAAGGGGTATTTAGCTCCATTAAAGTTTGATGTAATTCTGGCACGGCAGTGTAAAGCGTCCGTTCCATATAGCCTATCACGCTACGAATTTCATCTTGAACTTTTGGGCGTTTCCATCGGCTAAACTGCGTAAACCATAGTAGTTCAACCGTTTCTTGCAGTGAAGAAAGCGTTTCCTGAAAGGTGGCTAAGGTTTGTTGCGGAGTTAGTAGTTGTTTTAGTAACGAAAATACATGGCGTTGATGCCTTAACATGGTTTGCCGTAAAATTTTGGTGGGATGGGCCGTAGCCACCAACCGAACCCGAGTGCCCGCCCAGTGCGTAGTGCCACCAACTGCCCGTTGAAGTTTCAACGCTTTTAGTGGCGATTCTGCCTTCAGAGACCTTAGTACGCTTTCAATTAAGTTGGTTAGTGTAATAAATAACCGAAAAGCTGAAGCCACTTTTTCTAGCTGGGCTAGGCGTTCAATGGGGGTGGTATTTGCACCGAGGGTTTCTTGTAGGGTGTTAGAAAGCGTGTCAACATCAATACCACCTTGTTGTTGCCTGCCCGTTTTGGCTCTTCGGCGAAGGGTTTCAATCAGGTGATAAAACGCTTGTCCTTCTTGTTCCTGTAATACTTGCCCTAAAATACTGCCTACTAACCGAACTATTTGCTGAGAAAGCGGGGCATTCAAGAAGGAGTTTTTCAATTTTTCTTCGTCGGGGTAATCCAGCCCATCAACTTGAGTTAGGCTAATTTTTAGGTGTTGATACGCCTGCCAAAGCCATTGCGTATGTGGGGTTTCTTGGGTTGAAGTGGAGGTAGGCATTAGGCTGGCGGTTCCTGATAGATTAAACGTGTTGACCATCATCATAAGAGAATTTTTTCTTTTTCTAGAAAGGCAACGGTTGCAGATTGATACCTTATTAGCGTACACTTTTTAGCCCCCTTAGGCAAGAAGAGCGTCGTTTAATACCAATTTGAAAGATTAGACCTCTTGCATGACTCGATATCTGGGGCATCTTTTTTGTCATTTGCGGTACTCCTTTGGTTATTTAGTTAGTTAGTCTAAACGCCCGTCAGTCCGTTCCTCATTCCTCAAATCTGCACCCACCTATCGAGCCATGCAAGAGGTCTATTAAATAGCCTGTTCTCTCATCGATTGTTGTGTCAGTCTTTCGCTGGTTGGTTTCAACGCTTACCCTATTTAAACTTTTAATGCGTATACTCTGATAATTTTCGCTTCGTAGGGGGTGCCTCTTGTGGCATCCCGAATCCTGATTTTAGGTCTTTTAATCTTTAAATGGGTATCAGGTGGCATGTTTCTATTACAATAAGAGAAATAAGTCTTCCTGCTGAAATGCCCCTTTTTAGGTTCTACCCCCACGATGATGATGCTTCCCGCCCCCGCCACCCCTACCAACCAACCAGAAGACGCCTGCCTGCAGTTGGTATTCCCAACCACCGCAACAGAACACACCACCTGCGAACTAGAAAGCTTTATTCTAGGGCAACTGAAAGCACCCGCTACCGCCCTATGGGTTCAAGGCGAACCCGCTTTGCTCAGTGCAGAAGGCTATTTCGCCCATGTTGTTACCCTGCATGATGGGTTAAACACCTTTTATTTAGAAACCGATTTAGGCGAAGCCCACACCGTGCAAATTCGGCAATGGGTGCCAGCCCTGCAATCGTTGAATCAATCCGTTTTCTTCAAAGAAGCTAGCTTACAATTAGCCAATGGGGGCGTTACCCCCACCCCCGCCGTTTACCAATGGCACGATAAAGTAACCGTGCAGTGCCTTACCTTGGGCGATGCCGAAATTAAAAACGTAACCGCCCTACTAACCGATGCCCGTGGTAGAGCCGTAACCCAAGCAAGGCTTATTGCCAAACAGGTAACGGAAAACCCTAATACCCGCTATCATTGGGAAAACCGAGAAGCCATTTTTGCCCAACTGCACCAAACCGTTCCTGCATTGCCTAAAACCATTGGCTGGTTTGAAGGCGTACTACAATTACCCCCATTTTGGCTGGCAGGTAATGCCCTAACCCCGCAAGGTGGCATGCCACTGTATTTAGAACTATTTGCCCAAGGGGCAGCAACAGGGCTTTCAGGCGAACGCTGGAAACCTTCGGGCGTGAAGATAGAAGTATGGAATCAGGCCAAATTTGTTCAAACCACGGCGGAAGAAACCGTTATACGCAGTAGTGCTTCCCCTAATGGAGCAAGAATAACTACATTACCCAAGCAAACCAGTTTAGCCATTAGCGGGCAACAAGGCGATTGGTTTGAAGTAAGCTTTGCCAATGGTAGTAACGGGTTTGTTGATGCACACCAAACCACGCCGTTAGAATCAGGCTTATTGCCAAGCGTTGCATTAAAAACGGTGATTGTTTCACAACTAGAAGCACACCAGTGGCACATCACTTGCCCCTTGCCCCGAAAAATCCCCTTTTTTGTAGCAGTAAACGAAGAGAACAATCAGCTTGTTTTAACGCTAGATGCCGTTGAGCATCAGTGCGATTTTATTCATTTTCAGCCGTTTCAAGAAAATCCGCCACTGGGGGTTAAGGTTTCAACGCCCTGCAATGGGCAAACGGTTGTAACTGTTCAGCTACCCAACCGTTTTTGTGGTTATAAACTAACATGGCAGGAACAAGGATTGGTGCTTTCCTTACGGAGCCTACCCACGGTAAAATCTGCCTGTACTATCGTGATTGATGCAGGGCATGGTGGCGAAGAACTAGGGGCAATTGGCTTAGATGGCAAGCCCGAAAAAAACTGGACGCTAACCATGGCGAAAGCCCTTCAACAGCAGTTGAAGCTGGCAGGTTTCCCGTTAGTGCAGTTAACACGTAGTACGGATGTAGCGATTGCCTTAACCGAACGACAAGCGATGCTGGAAGAGATAGAAGCCCATATCAGTTTAAGCATTCATGCCAATGCGTTACCAGAAGGCAGGAATCCGTGGCAGTTTGAAGGGGTTAGTGCGTTTTATTACCATGCCCATGCTAGAAGGTTGGCGTTGGCTATTGTGAATAAGGTGGTTAACCAAGCCAAACGCCCGAATGATGGCTTGTTTTTTGATAACTTGGCGATGACTCGGCCTTC
>JAPLIO010000096.1 GCA_026389055.1 Candidatus Melainabacteria bacterium
ACCCTGAAACCAACCCCAAGGGTAGCCAACTCATCTTCACCACTCATAATCAAGATTTCATGGCTTCCAGCCTCATGCGTCCTGACCAAATCTATTTCGTCAACAAAGATCAATCAACAGGGGCATCGGAAGTTTACAGGGCATCGGATTTTGAAGACTTTGATTGGTTTGATATGGATTTAACCGTTAAAAAAGCTTATCACTATGGTTTGTTAGGTTCATCTCCACGAGTAAGACGCTTAACGGGGGATGCTTAAGCCAATGAACCCAGTTAAACAGCCTAAAAAGAAAAAACGCCAAGCCTCTGAATCGAAACTACTTATTTTATGCGAAGGACACGGCGAACAAAATTATTTTCAACAAGTGATTGCTCATTACTATCCGAGGTTGATACACCTTGTTGAAGTTCGTTTAAGCGACCATAAAAAAGCACAAGTTATTAGCAAAGAAGCATTAGAGTTACAAAAAGATTTAAAACCCAGAGGCACTGAAGTTTGGTGCGTTTTCGATAGAGATGACAATAAAGCTGAATGGTTGAATGATGCCCATAATAGAAGTGGTTCAATGAATATCGCTTTTAGTAACCCCTGTTTTGAATATTGGTTTTATTTGCACGTTAAAGCTCATCAAGCCCCTGTAGGTAAACACGATAATATGGAGCCTTTGTTAAAAACGCTCCCTGAATTTGAGCACTACATCAAGCCCAAAGTTGAACACCCCATCTTATGGGAAAAAGAGAATCTATCAAAAGCATCACGCCACGCTAAAGATCGCATTGCTCATTTTAAGTCCACGAACCCTGATACCCCGATTATTTCAATTGATTCCGACCCGATTACCACGATTCATCACCTGATTGAAGCACTCGAAACCCTAGAACAACAGGAGACTACCACCCCATGATGACCGACACCATCATCACCCCCACCGAAGAAACCATCTACCTAGGGGCAGGCTGCTTCTGGGGCGTTGAAACCGCTCTAGCCAAATTACCAGGCGTGCTTAAAACCAGCGTCGGGTACATGGGTGGCTATACGGAAAACCCCACCTACAAAAGCATCTGCTACAGTGAGACCAACCACGCCGAAGTGGTAGCCGTAACCTACGACCCCACCCTCACCAAGCTTTCCCTCATCCTCCACATTTTCTTCAACATTCACGATGCCACGCAACTCAATCGCCAAGGTCCCGATATTGGCACGCAATACCGTAGTTGCATTTTTACCACCACTGAAGAACAAGCGGAAATTGCGAAAAAAAGCATCACCATTGTACAAGTTCGCACGCACAAGCCCATTGTTACTACCCTTGAACCCGCCCCCACCTACTGGGAAGCCGAAGACTATCATCAACAGTACTTCAAAAAAAATCCGTATCACCCCAACTGTCACTTTTTTGATTTAGACGCTCTGCTAGCCAGCTATTTAGGATAAGACGATGATCCAACAGTTGATTATAATGGGCACGGGCGACCACGCCCTTGTGATGGTTGACTTCATTCAGCGTGAAGGCTTGGGTGAAATACTGGGCGTGCTTTCCCCGTGTGAATCCGCCAAAACATGGACGCAAACCCGATTATTGGGGAGTGATACAGACTTGCCAAGCATCATCGTACAATACCCACAAGCCCAGTTTGTGGTGGCTATTGGCAAGAATGCCACCCGCTTCAAAGTGGGCAATGAAATTGAAAAACTGGGCGGAACATTAGCGACGATTATTAGTAAAACCGCCGTTATTTCTCCGCAAGCGGTGATTGGTGCGGGTGTGATGATTTTACCCTTTGTGGTGGTGCATCCGTTAGCGAAGGTTGGTCGACTTGCGTTGCTCAATACGGGGGCGATTGTGGAACACCACTGCCAGCTGGGTGAAGCCGTTCATTTAGCCCCAAGATCTGTGTTGGGTGGGCATATTGTGGTAGGCAATGGTACGCTAATTGGGGTGGGGGCTTCTGTTCGTCCGTTTGTTGTTATTGGCAATAATGTGGTGGTAGGTGTTGGGGCTG
>JAPLIO010000200.1 GCA_026389055.1 Candidatus Melainabacteria bacterium
GGGTGTAGCTATAATACCAATTGACCGATTAAATAGCGTAACATCTTGGAGCGAGAGGGTTTGAAACCCTCCCCTACGGAAATCACCAAAACCTTGTCATTTCGAGCTTGTCGAGAAATCCCCCTAGATGGTGAGGAGATTCCTCGGCTACGCTCGGAATGACAAAACACGCTATTCCTATTTGAAAATGGTATAAAACAAGCCTTCCTGTTTTTTAACAGGAAGGCTTGTTCAGTTAAATTCAAACTATGCTTAGTTTGAGGGGCGGAAATCCGCATCAATCACATCATCATCAGCGGCATTGGCTTTTGAACCAGCACCCACACCCGCTGTAGCAGGTTCAGGGGCAGGTTGTTCAGCCCCTTCAGCACCAGCAGGGGTAGCACCCGCTTCATAGGCTTTGGCACTAATTGCGTAGATAGTTTCCTGTAAAGCAGCCAGTTTGGTTTCAACATCTTCGGGATTATCTGCTTTTAACGCATCACGCAAGGCTTGAATTTGCTCTTCCGCTTTAGCTTTTTCTTCAGCAGAAACTTTGTCGCCAAATTCTTTCAATTGCTGTTCAGAAGAATAGCAAAGTGAATCTGCTTGGTTACGAGTTTCAACCTGTTTTTTACGGGCTTCATCTTCGGCTTTAAAGGCTTCGCCATCTTTCACCATTTTTTCCACTTCAGCATCGGATAAGTTCGTATCTGAGGTGATGGTAATTTTTTGTTCTTTGCCTGTGGCTTGGTCTTTGGCGGAAACATTGATAATACCGTTAGCGTCAATATCAAAGGTTACTTCTACTTTAGGTACGCCTCTGCGGGCAGCAGGAATACCATCTAACCGAAACACCCCAAGCGATTTGTTATCTTTCGCCATGGTACGTTCCCCTTGAACCACATGAATATCCACCGAAGTTTGGTTATCATCTGCCGTAGAAAACACTTCAGATTTACGGGTTGGAATGGTGGTGTTACGCGTAATTAACGCCGTCATCACGCCACCCAAGGTTTCAACGCCCAAGGAAAGTGGGGTAACATCCAGCAACACGATGTCTTTCACTTCACCAGCTAAAACACCTGCTTGAACCGCTGCCCCAATGGCAACCACTTCATCAGGGTTTACGCCTTGGCACGCTTCTTTACCGATGATTTCTTGCACTAACTGTTGAACCGCAGGAATACGCGTAGACCCACCGACCAAAACCACTTCATCAATTTGAGATTTGGTTAATTTGGCATCTTTCAAGGCACTTTCAACGGGAATTCTACACCGTTCTACCAAGCTTTTGGTAATGGCATTAAACGTAGCCCGAGTTAAGGTTAAATCCAAATGTTTAGGGCCATTGGCATCTGCCGTAATAAAGGGCAAGTTAATTTGGGTTTGTTCTAAGGTTGAAAGTTCACATTTCGCTTTTTCAGCGGCTTCACGCAACCGTTGAACGGCTTGCTTATCGTTATTTAAATCAATCCCTTCGGATTTTTTAAATTCATCTGCCAACCACTTCATCACGGTATCATCAAAGTCATCCCCACCTAAATGGGTATCGCCACTGGTGGCTTTAACTTCGTATACACCATCGCCCATTTCAAGCACGGTAACATCAAACGTACCGCCCCCAAGGTCAAATACTAAAATGGTTTGATCTTCTTTTTTATCTAAGCCATAAGCAAAAGCGGCAGCGGTTGGTTCGTTGACAATCCGCAACACTTCCAAGCCTGCAATTTTACCAGCGTCTTTAGTGGCTTGGCGTTGACTATCATTAAAGTAGGCAGGTACCGTAATAACGGCTTGTTTCACTTCTTCGCCTAAGTATTTAGACGCATCGTCTACTAATTTGCGTAAAATTTGAGCTGAAATTTCTTGTGGTGTCCATTTTTTACCGTCAATATCCCATGTATAACTGGTACCCATGTGGCGTTTGTTTGAAGCAATGGTTTTATCGGGGTTTACAACGGCTTGGCGTTTAGCGTGTTGCCCAACAAGGCGTTCGCCAGTTTTACTAAAACCCACAACGGATGGGGTGGTTCTGTTGCCTTCGGCGTTGGCAATAACGACAGGTTGACCGCCTTCCATAACTGCTACAACGGAATTGGTCGTTCCTAAATCAATACCCACTACTTTTGCCATCATCATCATCATCATTAACTTAACTCCTTTTTTGTGTTTTAAATTTATTCTGCAGAAACTTCTAACAGAGGGAGGGATATCATTTTATTATCATGCTAAATTATTTAGCAGCGTCTAAAATCTACTCTTTTTACTTTACCTAAAAAACAGGCTAATTGCTTTGATTTTTACACTGTTTTAAGAATTATCTTAACAGTACCCATTTACAGGCTGTAAAACCAATGGCTACGGCAATCAATCCTAAAACGGGTTGCAGCACTAGCGTGATGACTAACTGATAAAAAAGCTCTGCTATTTGTGTGTTTCGCCACTGTTGCCAAAGCGTAAAGGCGTCCCACGCAAAGGAAGAAAACGTGGTTAAGCCCCCCAAAAAACCCATCGCAATAGCCATTCGTAAAGGTTCCCATGGGTGCGGAGCCTTTAGCGTGGCAAACACCCCGAATAAGCATCCCATGAGCAAGCACCCCACCACGTTGACGATACCGACAGGCAACCAAGTTAAACCACCAACCAGTGGGGTCAACCAAAAAACCAAACCAACCCTTGCCCAAACGCCCGCTAAACCTGCTAAGCTAATACCCATCGTCCACTGTAACATTACGAATCCTTTCGTTCACAATCGTAAAACTTGTTATAATAAGCTCATCATATCATGCTACAGTATCTTCGGAGTTTTTCATGAAACAAGCACCGTTCAAACCACCTTCCTTTTTTCGCTTTTTCGTTATGTTGATAATGGCATTCAGCCTAACGGGGGGAACGATGCTATTAAGTGGTTGTGGCGAAAAACCAGCCGAAAAACCGCCCGTTGAATCTCCAAAAGAAGGGGATGGTGATGAAGGTGGCGAAGGGGAAGAAGACCTTGAAACAACCCCAGCCAAACCTAAAAAAGCACCCCCATTGCCCACCTTTGAAAAACTGGCAGAACTGCCATTCACCACGCTAAAGTGGCAAACCCCTGATGGTGCCATTTTAGCTGGCAACTTATATGATTTACACCAAAACGAAGAAAAACTAACCGCTTTAAAAGCTACAAATGCCCCTGTGGTGCCTGATGAAGAAGCGGAAGACCCTGTTGAACCTGAAACCGATGACGAGGGCAACCCCATACCCGTTAAGCCAACTGCCACCCCCTTACCGAAGCATCGGTACCCACTATTGGTGTTGGTGCATGGGTTAGGGGGGTCTCAAAAAGAATGGGCTAGTGCCATTCCTTCCTTGGTGCAGGCAGGGTATGCCGTTTTGGCGTTAGATTTACGAGGGCATGGCACCAGTACCCAGCGTCGTCCTTCTGATGACCCGAAAGACCCTGATTCTATTGCGTGGCGATACCTACCCAACGACCAATGGCGATTATTACCCGCTGATTTAGAACAAATTTTAACCGCCTTTGCAAGACCGAAACTCCATCCAAAGGAAACAGCTGTTCAAGTGCAAGAAAGCCCTGTTGTGTTGATGGGTGCGGGCTTGGGGGCAAATGTCTCGCTCATTGTGGCTAGTCATCAACCTAATAAGGTGAAGGCGGTAGTGGCACTTTCGCCGTTGTTAAGTGTGAAGGGGTTGGAACCTGCATTAGGTACGTTGACGCTGAAGGCTCCTGTATTTTTTGCGGCTAGTAAAGCAGACCCTGATAGCAATGAAGCAACGCAAAAATTATTTAAGCTAGCCCAAAGTGAACCGAAGATACTCAAGCAGTATCAATCCATCCGTTCAGGGGAAGAGCTAATTAACGCCAATGCGGGCTTACTGCCTGCTATTTTGGATTGGTTAAGCGTATTGAGGCGGTAAAGTCGACGTGGTTTTCGGAGGGGTGGTGGTGGTGGATTGTCCTTTAAAGAAATCAGCAACAGGGCCTGCGAAGAAACGACTACTAATGTACAAACCAAGGGTACAAACACTAGTGTAAAAGGCTTCAAAGAAGGCTGTTTTCAACAACGAAGGGATTTTTATATTGGGGAATTTGTCTTGAAGTTGAGGGAAGTCTTTTTTAAGCTTCAGACCTACCATTAGACCAGGACGATTAAACAATAGCTCATTAAATGAGCGTGCTTTTGCATTGCTGCTAAATAAAGTGGTTTTCTTATTTAGTATAACGGCTGTTGGTACTACAATGGCACAAGTTGCTAACCTGCCAGCGAACAATGTGCCAAGGGTTTGCTTATGTTCTGCTTTTTGGGCATAAGCTTGTTCTGTTTGGGGTGTTTGGGGTGTGCCAATCCAGTTATCTATGTTTTTTGATAAGGTTGAGCTATTATTTTCAAGTAAAGAAACCAATACAGCAACAGCAGTACCATCAACAAACGAAAATGTTACCATTTTAGCCATTTCCGCCGTTTTTGGGTCAAATTTCAGCGGGCTAGGTATTTTATTAAATAACTTATCTTCACCTTTAAGCCAGCCAACAAATTTATCACCTCTAGTTTTTAACACATGACCAATATCAAAAAAACTTTTTGCATCTGCAACTTTATTACCATGAGCAGTTAAGTATGTTGCATAAACTGAAATAGCAAAGACTAAGAAGTTATTAAAAACGGAGTAAACAAGTGCATCAAAAATCTTCATGCCAGCGGTGGGTTCAACTTTTTGATTTTTAACACCACTAGCGGTAGGGGCAGTGTTCGTAATGGAGGCATTGGTTGCCAGCACCGTAGACCCTAAAGCAACACCCGTCGCAACAGGCACAGCCAGTGCCGAAGGCGATACGCTTATTGAAACTGGTTTTTTAGCCTCAGGTGAGTGTAGCGGTTTGGCAGAATAGACAGGTTGTGCATGGGAGGTAGCACTAATAGAACGGTCTTTCAAAGTATAATGCGACCTCCTCGGGAAGATTGATGCGTTGGTTTGAGTTAAAAAGACGGAAGTAGACATATTGGCATTAAAAACCTAAAAATAATAGTTGGAACAAAAAAACGACCTGTTACCAAGTGGGGTACAGGTCGTTTTTTTATAAGAGAGAAGAAAACTAAGTTAAGCGGTTTTTTTGTTTTCCACACCCTGACGATGCCTGTACGAAGAGCCATACATGCTTTGCATCATCATATTCATGGTGAAAATAGGGGTGAGAATCACTTTAAAAAAACCTTTGGAAAGAGTTGAAAACTATAAGGTAAGCCATTATAATGTCAAACGGTTAAATTTGTCAACCCCCCTTGTTTAAAAAATTACCTAGCGATGGTAATTTGATTATATTTTAGATAAAGTAAACGTATCGATAAACCGCTACTAAAGACAAGGAGCTTCCCCCTTTGATGACCTTACTTTCGCCCAATATACCGCCCCTTAACCCATCTGCTGTAACGGCAAATATCCTCATGCAAGGCAAAACAGTTATTGCCATTGAAATAGAGGCACTCCAAGCCTTGCATAACCGATTAAACGACACCTTTGAAGAAGCCATCGCCTTGTTAGAAGCTACCCATGGGCGGATTATTGTTACAGGCATGGGTAAAAGTGGTCATATTGGCAAGAAGATTTCGGCTACGCTGGCTAGCACGGGGTCTCCTGCTTATTTTCTGCACCCCGCCGAAGGCAGGCATGGCGATTTAGGGCAAGTAACCCCAACCGATGTGGTGATTGCCCTTTCTAACAGTGGTGAAACCGAAGAATTATTGGGGTTATTGCCGACGCTCAAGCAATTAGGCGTGCCTGTGGTTGCCCTTACCGCTCGGAGTGATTCCACCTTAGCGAAGTTTGCCTCTGTAGTGTTGGATGTTTCGGTGCCTCAAGAAGCTTGCCCGTTGGGGTTAGCCCCGACTGCTTCAACCACCGTAACTTTAGCGTTGGGCGATGCGTTAGCCGTGGTGCTTCAGCAACGCAAAGGTTTTGCCAAAGAAGATTTTGCCTTGTTTCACCCAGCAGGCAGTTTGGGTAAACGGCTATTACTGAAAGTGGCGGATTTAATGACTTCGGGCGATAAAATGCCCTTACTAACGCCTGATGTACTTTTTCTGCAGGCGTTAATTACTATCAGTGAAAAGCAGTTGGGCATGGCTGTTGTGGTTGCCGCTGAAACCAATCAATTGCTAGGTGTGTTGACAGATGGCGATGTTCGGCGAGTGTTTCAGCGGGTGGCCCCTGAAACGTTGCATCAACTTACGGTGGGGGAGTTAATGGGGCAGAAGCTACCCAAAACCATTGCCCCTGAAGCCTTGGCTTCAGAAGCGTTGGCTGTTATGGAACAATTTAAAATTACGGCGTTGGTGGTACAACAAACCCCCAATGCACCCCCCGTTGGGGTGGTGCATTTGCATGATTTATTGAAATCAGGGTTGTAATGCTCCTGTTTTTTGTGGAGGTTGATTGTTCAAAACGCACAACAATGGTAAACTATAACGATAGTTATTTCGTCCACAGGCGTTCGCCTAGAAATTACCCCAAGCGTTATGATGATGATGTCTGCCAATCTGCCACCCCGCTTCACCGCCTCAAGCCAGTTTAAACCCAAACGCCAAGGCACCCTACCAGCATGGGAACTTGAAGACGATGATTTTACAAACCCCGCCACGGGCAAAAAACACTTTTTGCTAAACAGCAACACCCTCAAACGCTCCCAGTGGGACGACTTGTTTTCAGGCAAGTTCATCAGTATTTCTATTATTCTGCACGCCACCGTGGCAGTTATTGCGTTTGTTCTCTTTCTATTAGCCCAATACCTTGGGTGGGATTTATCATTTTTCGACATCAAAACCGAAACCCCCAAAGACGTTGAATTTGTGATTGTCAACAACACAAAACCCGAAAAACCGCTTGACCCCAACACCAAAAACAGGTCGACTGTTACCAGTCGTTCGGGCGGAGAAAAATCGCCACAACGCCAAGGGGAAGAACATCAAGTAGCAGGGGCTTCAGGGGCAAAACCTTCGCCTACATCGCCCCCGGAAAGTAGTAGTCGTCCTACAGTAATACCCACCCCACCGCAACCCGCCCCAGCCCCTACAGAAAAAGCTTCACAGAGCCAAAAACCCCGAAAAAAACCGAGGGTTTCTTCGCCTACACCGCCTATTGCCGTCCATTCAGATTGGGCTCCAGCCCCTTCGGCACCCAAACCGAAACGACAACCCAAAAGCACATCGTCTGCTACAGAAAACCCGATTGATGATGATTTTGAACCACCCGCACCCATTTTAACCAAGCCAACCAAAAGTGCCTCTTCCAGCAGTAGCAGTACTGCTAGTAGTGCCACCAAAAAAGCCGTCCGCTTAGGCCCTGACCAAATTGGTAGCCCCGCTTCCAGACCCACCCCTGCTGGTAGCAGAGGGCAAGGTGGCAGAAGCAGTTATAGTAACCCTGCCAATTCAGGCGGAGGCAAAGGTTTAGCAGGTGTAGATGCCCTTGCAGATTTTGATTTTGGTCCTTATATTTCAGGCGTTACGCAACGTATTAAACGCAATTTTAATCCGCCTTCAAAAGATGATTCGCTTAAAGCTGTGGTGGTGTTTACCATTTCAAGAAGTGGGGGTGTTTCGGGCGTTCGGCTATTGCGGTCTAGTGGGCTACCTATGTTTGATGACGCTGCCTTAAGTGCCGTTAGAGCTTCCGCTCCGTTTAGAACGTTCCCCCCTGATGCGGATAAATCTTCCATCCAGATGGAATTCTCGTTTGATTATTTGGGCGTTAGAGGATAATCCTGTCTTTTCATACCGCCACTGATGTCGTTTGTTTTCGTTTAATAGAAAGAAATTAGCCTTTATGACACCCCACACCGCTACCCGTGAAGCCACATCAATTGAATTAACCCATGTGCCTAGCACGTTGTTTGGCTTAATTGAACCGTTTGCCACAACCACCCAAGACCTATTGATTAACGACACGCTTCGGCTAACAGGGACGCTATTTTACGAAAAAGTAGTGAGGCTAGCCTTGTTAATGCAAAGCCGTTTTGCCCTAGAAAAAGGTGATAAAGTAGCCTTATTATTTTGGAATCAACCCGAATTTTTTGTGGCGTTCTTTGCCTTGCGGGCGTTGGGTTTAGTGGCTGTACCAGTCAACGTGTTAATGTCTCCTGAAGATGTTGGCTATGTGTTAAAGCATTCGGGGGCTAAAACCTTATTGGGTTGTGAAGAGTTAATGCAACAAGTACTCAATGGCTTAGGGTTAAATTCTTTAGAAAAAATAAAGGCGGCAGGGTTGTCTATCTTGGTTTCTAACGGAAAGGAAAATACTTTCCCTTCTATGGAAGAAGCCATGAGCTTTTTACCCCCAACCCCTAGTTGGAAAGCGGTGCTAGATCTCATCCAAGAACCTGTTTCCCCAACCGAACTAGCCGTACTCATTTATACATCAGGCACTACAGGTGTGCCTAAAGGCGTTATGCTTTCTGAACAAAACCTGCTTTCTAACCTAGATGCCTTTAGCCAAGCCCTTGCTTTAGAAGAAACCATTGGCGAACAAAAATTCTTGCTCGGGTTACCCCTTTTTCATAGTTATGGCTTAATTTGTGCCTTGTACGCCTTCCATTTACAAGCCCCCATGGTATTTGTACCTAAGTTTAACCCTAAACGCTTGGTGTTAGCTCTTCAAACAGAAAGTATCTCGTTTTTGCCGTTGGTGCCTACCATGTTTACCTTGTTACTAACAGCCGCTAAACGAGCCATTGAAGCAGGACAAGCCACCCCATTCCCTAGTTTGAAATACTGTATTTCTGGCGGAGCGGCTTTGCCTGAAATATTGCTGAACCAGTTGCATTCCTTGTTGGGCGTAACTGTATTGGAAGGCTATGGCTTGACCGAAACCAGCCCTGTTATCGCCGTAAACTTGCCCAAAAACGGAGCCGTTCCCAATACCGTAGGGCCTGTACTGCCCAATATCAGCGTTCGATTAGTCAACCCTGATAACGGAGACATTGTGCCTGTAACGGCTGGCATTGCTAGCGGAGAAGGGGAAATTCAAGTTAAAGGCCCTAACGTCATGTTGGGCTACTATCAAAACCAGACAGAAACGCAACTGGTGCTTTCGCCCGATGGGTGGTTTAAAACGGGCGATTTAGGCAAGTTTGATGCCAAAGGTAACTTGTGCATTTCAGGCGGGCGGTTAAAAGATTTAATTATTCGGGCGGGCGAAAATATTGCTCCGCTACCTATTGAACGAGTGCTTGGGCAACACCCCAGTGTTGCTGCCGTAGCGGTTATTCCTAGAAAACATGAAAAATTGGGTGAGGCCATTCATGCCTGTTTGGAATTGGCGGAAGACGTCAAGAAACAGATGGATTTTTCATCAGAAGCCCTCTTCAAGGAGCTTTCAGAGTTAGTACGTACCCAGCTAACCCCCACCTTGGTGCCTGATAGTTTTGAAGTGCATGAAAGCTTACCCAAAAACCCAACAGGCAAAGTAATGAAAAAGAAGTTGATTGAGCTTGCTGTTTAAGGTAAAGTAATAGAATATTATTATTATTTTATTATCCGATGGCTTTTCCCTTCTTTTATGATGAATTCTCTCTCTTTATCATCTGCTATTAACCGAACCAGCGGTCGGTTTCAAACTGATGCGGGTGTGTTAAAACCACCTTCGGTTCAAACGGGTTCAACCGTAACCATTGTGCATTTTAACGATAATCATAAAGCACTGAGTGCCATGCCAAACCTAATAACGGCAGTAAACCAATTAAGCCAAGAAGCGGAAGCCCAAGGGCAAACGGTGCTTCGGTTTAATGGGGGCGATAATACACTGGGTACTGATGAAGTGGCTAAAAATCTGAATATTACCTTTATTAACCGCATGAATGTAGATGTCAACGTACCGGGTAATCATAACTTTGATGCAGGACTGGCTTCTTTTGCCAAAGGGTGCGAACAATCTAACGCCCCGTGGGTGGTTGCCAATTTAGAAGTACCGAAGGGTTCTTCGTTAGAAACAGCCAAACGCAACCAACAATTTTTATCTTCAGCGTATATTATTCAACGCAACGGAGAATCATTCGGGATTATCGGGGCGACTTTGACGAATTTTGACCAAGATAGCATTGTAGATACCGCAGATTTTGAAAATGCTTCTACTGCAACCCTAGCCCAAACAGCCAAAATCATTCAAAACCAAGTGCATGATTTAGAAGCCGAAGGTATTGATAAAATTATTTTGGTTTCCCACATGGGGTATGATGTGAATCAAGCCCTTATTGACCCCCAACAAGCGTACCAAGTAACAGGGGTGGATGTAATTGTGGGTGGGCATACGCATCAAAAATTGGCAGGCATTCAAGCAGGAAAAACCCTATTTTATGATACAAAAGCCAACCCTGTGGTTATTTTGGAAGCAGGGCAAAATGCAGAAACCGTGGGTAAACTGCAATTACATTACTACCAGCCTACGCCCGAAACTGAAGACCCCAACACGGTGGTTGCCACCTTGGCAGAAGATTGTTTTCCGCAAGACCCCAACGACCCTGAAAACCCGATTGCCAATTTAATAGCAGATACATTAAAGCAAAAAACGGGGGTAGATATTGCCCTTATCCCCAGTTCTCAGCTGAAAGATGGGCTACCTGCGGGCGATTTAACCCCCATTACGCTTCGGGAAATAGCCCCCTTTAAAGAACCCTTGGTTGTTGTAACCAGAACGGGTAAACAACTAATTAAAGCGTTTGAACAAATGGCTAAACGCTACCCTAACACTGGTGCCTTGTATCATACGTCTAGTAACGTGCAAGTGGCATTAAATGTGGATGGTGGCAAAGGGCAGTTAAAATCGTTCAAGGTGTCTAATCGGTTAATTGATTTTGATAAAACGTATACCGTTGCCGTTCCCCAGTTTTTGGTGGAATTCCCCAAGGTGGAAGCGTTTCACACCCCCAACTTTAATCCTATTTCCCCAGAATGCACGTTGGCAGATATACTAGAAGAGGGCATTAAAACCCACTACGGTCAAAAAGAACCCTTCTGTTTTGAAACTGATGGCAGGCTTTCTGTTTCACACACGGCAAACAAGTACACCACCAAAGCCACCATTACCCTACCGCTTTCGTTTGAAGGATATACGGATGATATTGATCTTGAAAAAACCACTTTCAGTTTCCGCCCAGAAACTTCGTGGTTCCGTAGTGGAAGCACAAACCCCAGTAGAAGCTTGCCTACTGCCGTGGGATGCTACGAGCATACTTTGGGCTACGCCTAATGCCAGTACCCTTCAAACGCTGGCAAGGTCTTGTTTAAAGCCGTTTCAGGCGTTGGTTTTAATGCAAGCCTTAACGCAAGCCAATCAATCGCTTACAAGCATACCAACAGAAGCTTTCGCTATTAGTTGTGGGTCGCATTCAGGGCAACCGCCACAAGTTCAGTGGGTAGAATGGCTTTTAAACCAAGCCAATCATACCGAAAACCACTTGGGGTGCGGGCATCATTTGCCCATAGATAGTGCTACGGCTAATAGCTTGGTAAAAGCAGACCATCCGCCTTGTGCGTTGCACCACAATTGTTCGGGAAACCATGCGGGGTTATTGTGGGCGTGCCACTTACAGGGTATTTCAAGCGAAGGCTATACGGCGGTTCAGCACCCCATTCAACAGCAGATTTTAACCCACTTAAAGGCGTTACTGCCACAAAAAACCGAATGGCTCATGGCTGCCGATGGTTGCACCTTGCCAAGCTACGCTTTCACGCTGGTGGAATTAGCACAACTAGCAGGAAGCTTTGCCAACTTACCCCACGGCGATTTTTTATTGGATGCCATGGCAAGGCATCCGCAGTTGGTGGCGGGTAGTAATCGGTTTGATACGGTGTTGATGGAGGCTTGCCTGCAAGCGGGTGTTGAGGTTGTTTCAAAAGGGGGAGCAGAAGGCTTGGTGGTGTTATGGCATAAACCGCTGAAGCAAGTGGCGGTGTTGAAAACGGTTAGTGGTGATGGGGTGTTACGAGATTTTTCGATTATGCGGTTATTACGGCTTTGGGGATGGTTGGATGGTGTTCCGCCTGTTGTACCGTTTGAATTAGACAGTCTACCCACGCCTTATGCCACCATCCCCAATACGTTTGGGTGGGTGATGGAAAGATGATAATGCGAGAGGCTATCGCTTCGGGCTAGGGCTTCATGGGGGGTGGTGTTTAACCACCCCCCACACCCCCCGTAAAATTAAGGGGTTGCTCACCGCCCCCTTTGTAATCCCCAGGGGAACAACTGGTTAATTGGCTTTCGTGTACTTTGAAGCTAAAAATCCTAAAAAAAACTAGCAATCATAAACACCCACAATGTTGGTTAGGAAACGTAAAAAAATAGTATTATACCAATTCACAGATTGAATAGCGTAAGAGTTCAAACCACCCAGTAGGAACGACCGTCGCCTTTGCCCTGCTGCGGCGACGCGTTCCGTCCACCGAAGGGGCAAAAAGAACATCCCCTCGTCCATGCCCTTGTGGCATAGAGGGGTGGTTTTTTGGGGGTTGGGTAGGGGTTTACCCCTAAGTTCGTGGGGGATTGTTAAGGGGGTTCTCGAACAAGAACCCCCTTAACGCCCGCCAGCTAAAGACTGAAACAACAATCGATGAAAGAACACGCTATTTAATCTGTGAATTGGTATTAGGTGGTAAGTAGATGAAAGCCCCCTCTTGTCATGCTGGCATGTTTGGCTTATAGTAGCTGAAGGTTAAGGCGACATGGCCAAGTGGTAAGGCGGAAGTCTGCAAAACTTCTACTCCCCAGTTCGAATCTGGGTGTCGCCTATTTTTCTATTTTTTCTAATAATATGGCTTTTTAAACAATGTACCTTGAACGTGAACCCCTACATCTATCAGCCTCTCAAGGGCTTCAATTAGGTTTAGTTGGCTATCCGCTGAATAAAAGTTTATCGCCTATTATTCACACAACCTTACTTAATCTGTGCGAAATCAACGGTCAGTTTGATTTATTGCCCATTGAGCCAGAATTTTTTCATCGCACCGAAGGCTTCTCAAGCGTTGTTGCAAACCATCCAACCCTAGCAGGGTTTAATGTTACCATCCCCTACAAGGTAGATGCCTACCAATGGGTTGCCAAAAAAACCTCCCAAGCAGACCGCATTCAAGCCGTCAACACCGTTAAACGCTTAGAAAATGGCACTTATATCGGGCATAATACGGATGGTATCGGGTTTTACAAGGCATTACCCGAAGCAATTAAAACCTCGTTAGGTAATCGTCATGCCATCGTATTAGGGGCAGGTGGTGCGTGCAGAGCGGTGCTAGAAGCATTATTTTTCGCTCAACCTGCCGTTCAAACAATCATGTTGGTGGTACGCAATGTTGAAAAAGCCCAGCCCATTATTGCTTTAGCCACCCAATGGGCAACGGCAGTAGGTAGCACATTTTCAGTTATACCGTTTGAAGCATTATCGCCTGCATTATTAGGCACTACAACATTAGTGGTTAATACCACGCCTGTAGGTATGGTGCCTGATGTTGAGGCGAGTCCGCTTTCGTTGACACAACTGCAAGCACTGCCTGCTGATTGTTATATTTCAGACTTAATTTACAAACCCGCAGAAACCTTATTACTGCAATACGCTAGCCAACAAGGCTTAGCTCATCAAAATGGCTTGGGTATGCTTATTTACCAAGCCATTGAAGCCTTTTCTTTCTGGACAAACAACCCCATTCAACCCCATTGGGCTAAAACCATTGAAGTAACCTTACAGGACGCTATAGGCTAATAGACCTCTTGCTAGATAGTAACGAATTCATCACCCCCCCTCTCTCTATTATACATATAATATACGCACTGCTTGATGCTACAATTGATTAAAGGACTCTACTTACAATGCGAACCGTCTCTCTATTGTCTCCGCAATTACGGGTGGGTTATCAAGAACCAACACCCCTTACTGCTACTGGTTTTTCTCCTGATTGGGCAGCTCAACCACTACCGCAACAACCCAATAGTA
The DNA here is from genome assembly GCA_026389055.1 of Candidatus Melainabacteria bacterium. Taxonomy (GTDB): domain Bacteria; phylum Cyanobacteriota; class Vampirovibrionia; order Vampirovibrionales; family JAJTHC01; genus JACEUU01. The sequence continues at coordinate 13,961 of JAPLIO010000200.1, forward strand.
ATAATGAGCCTTTTATTCCTTCAATGAGCGGTAGCGGTTACAATAACCCAACAGATGCTTATACCACTTCAATACCCCCCACAACGGCGGATTCACTGTCATCATCGACTACGGCTACAGGCTTAACCGCTTCTAACCAAGGGGGTGGGGCTAGTGGTGGAACGCCTTTTTTGAAGAAGCCGATGACCCAACAAACTGGCTGATTGAACCCTTTGAGTTTTTGCCCTTTCCGAAGATAACCTTACCTTCCGAGGTAGAAGTAGCCCTATTTTTTAATGGCATGCCATTAGAAGAAGCCCAGTTTACGCCACCCGCTCCGCTCAGGAATAATCAGCAATTTCAAGTGTTTGGGGATGAGGGGAAGCAGTTTTTAGGGTTGGCACTGTGGCACAACTACAAGCTACGTCCTGAAAAAGTATTCCACGGGTAAGCTATTTTAACTCAGTTCCAACAAATCATAATATCTCTTAACCATATCAGGGTAAGTTCTATGAGGCCCCACCATCCCCGATTTCAAAGTGCCACAAGCACCATTGGTAGTATCTTCCGTGGCATTATAGCAAACATAAATCAAATCCTGCTCCTTATTACCAGGCAATTTAACATAAACCATCTGGTAATCCGCACCCCAATGGCAAATTCCCAATTTAACCTCGTTATGTAAAATAGCCTCGCGCACATTATAACGGTAAAAAGGATGGTACAACCAGCCACCTTCACAAGCTCCAGTAGGGCAAGTTTTAGCAGCATTAATGTGCTCAAGCATCCAAGTTTCACCCGCTTCATCAGGCGTTAATTCACCCTCCAAAACACCTTTCTGAACCACAGTGGCAATGGTGTTAACCGTTTCCTTAAACAGCGCTTTCCGTTTACCAGAATCCACCGCATTAATAATAGATGGCATCGTTATAGAAGAAATAAGCCCTAAAATACCCAAGCCTATCATTAATTCAGATAGTGTAAAGCCTAGCTTATGCTTGGTGCTTGGTGCTTGGTGCTTGGTGCTTGGTGCTTGGTGCTTGGTGCTTGGTGCTTGGTGCTTGGTGCTTGGTGCTTTAAGAATAGCATAAATACGTCCTTTTTTCAAGTGCTTGAGGCGGTGTAAAAGAGTGGTATAACAGTAGTATCGGCTTAGAAACTGTAAACTTTAAGGTTTATTTCAACAGTTACACCAACAACCCTAAAACAGCCTCTATCCTAGCCTGAACTTGAGCAGGAGCCGGCCCGCCCAGAATGTCTCGCTGATTGACGCAAGTTTCCAAAGCAATAGCATTAAAGAAATCCGCCTCAAACAAAGATGAAAACCGATGAAGCATGGGTAAATCTAACTGCTCCAACGTCAAGTTTTCAGCTTGGCAATGCCGAATAAGTTGCCCCACCAGCTCATGGCTTTCCCGAAAAGGCACGCCCTTATTCACCAAATAATCCGCCACATCCGTCGCCGCAATAAAGCCCTTTTCACAAAGTTTACGCATCGCTTCAGAGTTCGCTTGTAACCCCGAAATCATCGCCCGCATAATTTGTAAACACCCCGAAACTTGCGTAATCGCATCAAAAACTGGCTCTTTATCTTCCTGCATATCCTTGTTATAAGCCAACGGAAGCGATTTCATGGTGGTTAGCAAGCTAACCAACGCCCCATAAACCCGCCCCGTTTTCCCCCGAATGAGTTCTGCCCCATCGGGGTTCTGCTTTTGGGGCATCATGCTACTACCCGTGCAGAGGGATTTTTCCAACACCACAAAGCCAAACGCTTGGCTATTCCACAACACCAATTCTTCGGAAAGCCTGCTAAGGTGCATCATCACAAGGCTTAAATCGCTTAATAATTCGATGAGGTAATCTCGATCAGAAACCGTATCCAGCGAATTGTAAGTAACGTCATCAAAGCCCAGCTGTTCCGCCACAAACTGCCTATCCAAGTTAAACGTGCTAGTAGCCAACGCCCCCGCCCCCAGTGGGCAAGTGTTAAGGCGAACGAGGCAATCAGCCAGCCGACTTCTATCCCGCAAGAACATTTCCGTATACGCCATAAGATGATGCCCAAACGTGATAGGTTGAGCCACCTGAAGGTGCGTAAAGCCCGGCATAATGGTGTTTAAATTTTGGCTAGCCTGCGTGCAAAGGGCGTGAATGAGTCCTTCTACTTGGGCGATGAGTTGCGTGATTTTCGCCCGAGTAAATAGCTTCATATCCAACGCCACTTGGTCGTTACGGCTACGCCCCATGTGGATTTTTTTACCCACGGTGCCAAGGCGGTCGGTCAGCGTTTTTTCCACAAAGCTATGGATGTCTTCGCAAGCCATATCAATCGGCGTTGTGCCAGATTCGAGTTCTTGGTAGAGGGTTTGCAAGCCTGTAACCAGCGTGGTGGTTTCATCTTCGGTAAGGTAGCCCTGTTTGCCTAGCATGGAAACATGGGCGATAGACCCCAAAATATCGAACGCCCAGAGGGCTTGGTCAAACGGTAGGGATTGGTTGAAGTCTTCAAATATTTTCAGGGGGCTGGTATCAAACACACCTCCCCACAATTGGGCTAGCATCATCATGGTAAAAAACGACCTTTCAATCAGTCAAAATAGCATTAACTCATCAATCTAATTTGAAGATTTAACTTAATGAAACAACGCCCATCAGATTCCTTATAAAGTTGTCCGAATCGGTGGCGGGTTGAAGATGGCGTATCTAACTTCGCATGAGCCATTAAATAGTCTTTTAAAATAGCATCTTTAATCACATGATATAAAACCATATCACCCGCTTCTTTAACAACAACCGTCCCATTTGCCGTATAATTACCATCCCACGGGCTAGAAGAAAACATACCCAGCAATACTGCTTTCAGATAATCTTTCATTCTACAGCGTTGTTGTTCCGTTAAAGGTAATGCCGAAAATTTAGCCCCTAACCCTTTATAATAATTCAACAAAATATCACCCAACAATTCAGGCATACAAGAATCCACTTTACGCAAATTCTCTTCATGAATCGTATTTTCACATCCCACAAAATGAAGTTGCCCATTGTTGGCTTCTATATAAGTCAGTCTATCCCTAATTTTAGATCGAGTATCAATCCCATTAACAGCATCCAAAGTACCCGTAAACCCCTTCACTTCAAAAACAAAGTTTGTAGCAGTTGATGAATTTAACAAAGTAGGTAAACTACCTAAATAAGATTTTATACCGAGAGGTTCTTCTTGATACGTTAAACCCTGATGGTTAAATGAGATCGAGAAATCTTGTTTTTGCTTGTTAGACCCTTTGAAATGGGAAATTTGTAGTAATTCGAGCCGTTTTTCAAAATCAGTTAAACTAAAAGTACCTTTTGAACCAACAATAAATTGTTTCAATTCATGCAATTGGGCAACCGAAATAATATCCGTAACCGCACCTAATTCTTTATTATTTCCATCTCTTAAAAGTAAATCTATTTGCCCTTCATTTAAACAGTAAGTAACCTGTTGAGCATTAAAGTGCAATCTAAACACCAGCACATAATCATCTGTTTTTACCCCTTGAGCACTACCAAAAGGCAATTCAGGATTGATAAATAGAGAGAGTAGAGCAAATAGTTCACTCCATTCCCCTTTATTGAAAGTTTGTACCATACTAAAAGCATCCTTTGAATGAGTATCGATATAATTTTTGACTTGTCTAGCAACATGTTGAACAACAGGCACACAAACACCATTACCCAATTGCTTCATTGCTTGTGTTTTAGCAACTGGGAACGCAAAATCTTCAGGAAGTCCCATCATCTTTTTTGCTTGAGGTACACCCAGCCTCCGAAGTTGACCATCCACCAAATAAGCGTCCCAATTCCGACGGTCGGTTAGCGGAGAGCCTTTACCACCAACCCTTAACGTAAAACCAATTTCCCGAGAACAATCACCCTCCCACACATCAGACATTGTAAATTGTAGAGGAACAGGCATAGGGAAAGTAAACCGTGAAGCCGTTTCAATTTTGCGACGATCAAAGCCAACAATAAAAATCCGTGGGCGTAGTTGTGGCATGCCAAAATCTGAAGCTTTTAAAATTTTGTAGGAAATAGCATAGTCTAACGCTTCCAAATGAGCCAAAATGATCTTTAGCGTATTACCACCATCATGGTTTTCTAAATGACGCACATTTTCCAAAATAATTGCTTTGGGTCTTTTGGCTTCTAAAATATCTAAAATACAGAAAAACAAATTGCCTCGTTCTGATTTATCCCCATCAGAGAAGCCTTTTTTATGACCCGCTTGTGAAAATGGTTGGCACGGGAAACCCGCACACAAAATATCATGATCAGGTATCAATTCAGGACTAATCGTCCGAATATCATCATTAAAAAACGCTTCATCAATGGCATGGTTAGCTAAATACGTTTTTCTTGCAAAAGGGTCTTTTTCGGAAGCGAAAACACACCGCCCGCCTTCTTGTTCTAACGCCAAATGAAACCCACCAATACCTGCAAATAAATCAATAAAGGTAAACGGCTTTACCGTAGAAGACGCAGTAGGGTGAGAGGTATTCAAATTTAAAGATAATTGTTGCTTCATAGTGCTTTACAATCCTAAACTTGCACCAGCCGAATCAAAGAAAAAGAGAGAAGCTAAAGGCACAGCGATAGAAACAACTTGAGCCGAGCTAAAACATCGTTCCGCCGAGCCATTGGCTTTGAGTTCAATCAGCGGTTCAGCAGAACCAAAAACAGACGCATCCACCTGCAGAAAAACCTGTTGCTCATTACCCAACACCTCTTTCCCCCGATAAACACCTGTTAGAACCAACTGTTCCACCCCCTCAATCGTTTGCACATGGGGCAAGGGATTTGGAACCGTTTCCGCTAAAATAACCGCCTTTTCAGGCCGAAACCCCACCGTATAAGCACCCTGTGGCTTGGCAGTGGGGTTGGGCAACCAATCCGCCAACGGTTGAGTACAAGCAATACTATTCAACTGCCCCATAAAGTTCGCCACAAACCAGTTATTGGGCTGATTATAAACCACCAACGGCGACCCCACCTGAGAAATAGCCCCCTTATCCAGCACCACAATCCTATCGGCTAAGGTCAACGCTTCGGTTTGGTCATGCGTTACATAAAGCGTGGTGGCATTCAACGATTGATGCAACTTCGCAATTTCTTGTCGCATATGCTGACGTAACTTCGCATCTAAATTAGACAGCGGCTCATCCATGAGGAACACTTTTGGGTTGCGAACCATCGCACGCCCCAACGCCACCCGTTGGCGTTGCCCACCTGATAGTTGCCGAGGCTTCTTCTGTAAGTGTTCCGTTAGCCCCAAGGTTTCAGCAATAGCCGTAATTTTCGATTGAATTTCCGCCTTGGGCAACTTGCGAATTTTCAAGCCAAACGCCATATTATCGTAAACAGACATATGCGGATAAAGGGCGTAGTTTTGAAAGACCATCGCAATATCTCGGTCTTTCGGGCTAAGGTTTTGCAATTCCTGCCCCGCTAAGCTGATTGACCCTTCCGTGGGGGAATCTAACCCCGCAATCAAACGGAGGATGGTCGATTTTCCGCACCCACTAGCCCCAACAATTACGATAAATTCGCCCTGTTGCACATCTAAAGAAAGGTTGTTGAGAATCGTTTTTTTGTCGTCAAACCGTTTAACTAAGTTATTCAATTGCAGGTAAACAGGAAGTTCAGCGGTAGTAGTCATCATAGGGAGGGTTGTTTCCTTGGTTAAATAAGGGGCGGGTTTAATAAATTAAACCCCTACATAGAACAGAAATGTAGGGGCGTGATTCATCACGCCCGTTTACAGAAATTACAAGGTTCGGCTAAATTGTGGGGCAGCAGGCACATCTGGCGACTGTTCAGCCGAAGGTTTGACCAAATGAGCGTCAAACACCATCGCCACATTGCGGGAAAAAATTCTACCTAATGGTGTGAGTTCGAAGCCTATAGGCGTAAACACTAATAGCCCATCTTCCGCCAAGGGAGTGAGGGCTTTCAGTTCATCTGCAAAATAAGCCGTAAAATCAAACGAGGCAATGAGTGCTTCCGATTGCAACGATTGAAACTTCCCATTTTCCCGAAGTTCTTTAGCAATGCCCGCATAAGAAACCGTG
>JAPLIO010000214.1 GCA_026389055.1 Candidatus Melainabacteria bacterium
GGCTCTTTAGGTGGCTTGCTTCGGCATAGTAATGTGGGCAACGGAGCAATTATTGGGGCTTCTATCGGGGCGGGTATTGGGTTAATTCAAAGTTTATTTCAAACCAAACCACAACCTGTTGAATTAGAAAATAACGCCCCATTAACACTAGTTTTGGAACAATCTTTTACGGTGGGGGGCAATACCGTACCTTTACAAGTGGTTTTACCCCCTTATACACCGAAAAGTACCGCATCGCCTACTGCTTCATCCAATAAACCCACCCAAGTAGTAATTCCACCAGAAGGTACAGGCTACTACGGTTATTAGTAATGAAACGGTAAAAGAACTCCATCAAGCTCATTAGACCTCTTGCATGACTCGAGAGGTGGGTGCAGATTCTAGGAATGTTGTTTGCCCTGCAAACAGGTTGCTTTAGCAACCAAGAACGGAGAATTTGACGTGTACAGAGAAGTACATAAGAATTCGAGTACCACAAATGACAACGTAAAACGTTCTACGTTTTCTCGCCCTGCGGATGCCCCAGATATCGAGTCATGCAAGAGGTCTATTATTTAACAAGTAACCCTTCAGAAGTGGTTCCATTCTACCGAAATAACCAATAGTAGTTCTTATTTGTTAGTTAGCTTGGTTAGGGTAGGTTTAAAAAATGGAACGGTTTATCAGCTTTTTAAAACGGGGTGCCTACGGTTTAGGCTTCTTCTCTGTAGGACTATTTCTTGTTTGGGCTTGTACCTTTATACCACCTATTGCAGTAAACCCTCTGTTTAAAAGTAGTCATGCTTTTTTTAGTTTACCTTTAACGATACTGTTGCCCACTTTCTTTAAATCCAATCAACAAGGCACATTGTTTCTTTATGCTATTGTTGTTTCCGTAACCTCTTTCTGTTTTGGGCAGCTAGTTGAGCGATTGGAACTCTGGTCTATCAATAGCGAACAACAAAAACAAAAACGAAAAAACTTTACAGGACCTAACCTCATTCAACGCATCAAAGCAATGATGATTGATTTAAAGCGGGGTAAGTTAAAATCAGTTACCTCTAAAGGGTTAATAGCATGGCTAACCAACAATAATCAAGCTTGCTATTTTGCTTTAGTCTCATTCCCCTTTCAAACCAACCGTGCTAAAGGTGAAGTATTTTTTGAATACAACTTCTTTGAAGGTAAAGAAGTTGCTTCGCCTCCCAATACACTACTCATCAAATTCCACTCGTTACAACAGGCTATTCAATACGCCAAAAATACCAGCCAACGCCTCAAGCATGCCTATGCCCAAATGCGTCCTTCGGAAGTAAAACCTGTTTTTAAGATAGCCATCCATCGTAGTTTAGAAGCTGCGGATAGTGAAGCGTTGGCTACATTGCTCAACTTTTGCCAAGAACTTTGTAAAATAGCTTCTCCATCGCAAGTTATTAGTTCTCACGATGTTTATCTGTCTATTCAGGAAAACAAAAAGACCAAAGCCCCCTGTGAGTTAGTGCCTTTAGGGTTTTATCGGTTTGCCAGTAGCCCCATGCAAGAAGTGTTTGAAGTGGAATAAGCACGCTTTTTTATTGAGAGGATAGACTTTCCTCTTGTATTTCTCCTATGTTTCTTGCTTAATAAGGGTAAGAAATGCAGGGTACTTTCATTTGCGATAGTACGTTGGTTTCGCTTTTTTTCCCCAGACACCCTCTTGGTGGTTTGTTTGTTGAAAACTCCCTGACCCCAAAATAATCATAATGGAGCATCCGACTGATGATGACGACAGCAACAGAAACCCCCACTAAACTAGAAGCCCAAGAGCGGGATACGGCACGCAACCCTCGGCAATTGAGAAAAGACGGTCTTATTCCAGCTACCATTTACGGTAAAGGCTTCGGTCCATTATCTGTGCAAGTAATAACCAAGCCGTTTTATATGGCTTACAGAGATGGTGCAGATTTATTTGAATTAGAAGGGCTTGGCTTAGTGGTTAAAGCGCATCAAGTTCAAATTCATTCTCTTTCGCATGAAATTCTTCACATTGAATTTTTGTTTGAATCAAAAATTTAACGTTCAGTCATTGAATAAAAACAAAACACGCTTACCTTTTTAGATAAGTGTGTTTTGTTTTTATTTAATCTCTCCGTTGGATTATTCTACGGCACAGGTGCTACACAAGCCATCCTGCTTACAAATAGCGTCTCTGCTAATGTTGGGTAATTGGGCTTCCAGCATCGCACTAGAAGGCGAAGGGCGTTTACTAACGGGTGGTTCGGCACTCACACTAGTTTCTTTAGAAGAAGCGAGTAACTGACTTAACAAGTCTAAATCTTGAGCAGACAAACCCGCTGTATTGCTACTGGTTAGCCCCTTTTCTGTGGCTGTAACAACGTTGGTAGGTTGTTTAGTTGAAGGGGATGTGGATGGTAATAGGGGCTGGTTTGAACCCTGTCCAATGGGTGAAAGACTCATCATCATTTTAGAGTGATTCCTTACGATTATTATTTGACACACACTAATAGTTAAAGTTAGTAAGAATCAACAGAGATTCTTACTAACGGCATAAAACCAACAATCTAGCCTCTTTGTGCTATCGGTGTTTGTATGCTTTTCAAAAGCTAAGGTAATCTGCAGACCATTTTAACCTTTTACCTCTTTCTCTATAAGACGAAACGGCTTCCTTTATGGCATAATAAAAACAATTGCCCCCTTGCCTTGTTGTAGGATATTCGCTTGCCATGATGATGATGATGTCTGTAGAAGAAACGCCCACCACCATAGCCCCTTCGGCACCGCCTGCCTTACCCCCCGAAAAAATGGCGATTGATTGGATGATTTCCCCGCCACCACCACCGAGGAATAACGCCACTACCGTTGCAGGCAATCCCAACGATGAAGAAGGTAATACTAATAACAGTTTGTCTTCTTCTGAAGCGAAAAATACCACGTTGCCAGCCTTAGCAACGGCATTAACCAAACCGTGGGAAGCATGGCAAACTAAAATGCAAGCAGAAGAACTGCCCATTGTAGACCCCATCTTAGAACGTTGCTGGCCCTATTTCCTAACAGAAGGCGTCGCTTTCGGAATTTTTGGCTTTATGGCGGTTGTGCTACCCGCCGTTTTAGGGGCAGATGCCAGTGCCGATTTCATGGGTATTTTATTTGTAATGTGTGCGGTTATGCAGTTGGTTCGTTCCTACACAGCCAGAGAATTACCGGGGTTTTTGCCTAGTTTAATTGCAGCCGTGTTTACCCTCAACATTGGGGCGTTAATTTTCGCTTACCCCACAGACCGTTCCATTAGCACCCCCTTGGGGCTGTGTCTATTTTTCATGGTGCAAGCCCTAACCAACTTCTTTTTTAGCCAAAACTTCAAGCCCTTCCCCTACGCACAAGGCTTTTTATTTCTAGGCACCCTTTGTGGGCTATTCCTTTTTCTGATGGTGATTCCCAACGTGTGGAAAGACGATATTCTTCAAAACTTGTTGGTAGGCACCGAACTCCTCCTACACGGAGCCATTTTAGCAGGAGTCGCCCTAGGGTTACAGAGAATGGCTAGGGGGCAAGATGCCCTGCACCCATTAGCAACCTTACAATATAATCAATACCCGTTCAGCCGTAACGAAAAAGCAGAGGTTACAACCCGCCGTTCCGCTACGGCAACCAACCAAACTGCCGCTATAACAGATGGGGTTACGGCTGCACCGTGGCAATTGTAACCCAAGTTCATCTTAAAAATTTTCGCAATATCCCTGAATTAAACTGGGATTGTTCGCCCCATTGCAATTTAATTTTAGGGCAAAACGCCCAAGGCAAAACGAATCTGCTGGAAGCGTTGTATTTCTTATCGAATACTAAATCCAACCGTAGTTCGCAAGATTTTGAGCTAGTTACTGCGGGCGAATTACCCTGTACCACGCCTGCTGGTTCAGAAACAACCCGCAACCCGAAAACAGAAGGGTGCCTTATTCAAGCCAACGTTCAACGCTTGGGGGTTCACACGGTTAGCACGCAATTGGAAGCGAAAATTTTACCCGCCACCCAAGGTAAAAGCGGATGGCGAACCCAGTTTCGGCTGAACCAAAACCCTGTTAAAAATCGATCTCAACTGCTAGGGCAATTCCCGACCGTTTCGTTTTATAGTACAGATTTACTGCTGCTTCGGGGCGGGCTACCCCAACACCGCAGGCACTGGTTAGATGCAGCTACTGCTCAACTAAGCCCCTTGCATATTACCCATCTCGCCAATTTTCAGAAGGTGTTACAACACAAAAACCATCTGCTTCGCCACCTGCATTCCCCCCACTTATCGGCTGACCAACAGGCCGTTTTAGAAGTTTTAAACACCCAATTAGCCACCAGTATGGGGCTAGTAATTGCAGGCAGACTTCGGTATTTAGAGGCTTTGGTTCCGCATTTTGAAGCCAGTTACGCCCAATTGTGTGCCGAAGTTGAAACGTCACCCAGCATTCATTATAAGGTGGCAGGGTTTAGCAAAGTGTTTACCACGAAAACCACCGCTAGCTTAGCCCATTTGGCTTCGTTAACACCCCAAGCGTGGGAAGGGTTATATCACGACCGTTTAGCCCAAACGCTAGGGTTAGAATGCCAACGCCAGCAGTGCCAAACAGGGCCGCATCGGGATGATATTAGCGTGGAATTGGGAACGGGGTTATTAGCCAACCGTTTTGCCAGCCAAGGGCAACAACGGAGCCTTGTTTTAGCCCTTAAATTGGCGGAATTAGCGTTGTTGGAAGGGCATCTTCAAGAAACCCCTGTGTTGTTGTTGGATGATGTAATGGCAGAGCTAGACCCTATTAGGCAGCAGCAATTGTTACATCATTTACCGAAGCAGGCACAAGTATTTATTACCACCACGCATTGGGAAGGCGATGCCACGGCGTTGCTTCAAACGCTGCTAAGGGATAATAGCCCGTTAACAGTTTGGGAAGTTCGCCAAGGGCAATTAACGTTAAAAACGTAACTATATCATCGATTGTTGTTCTCGTCTTTCGCTGGTTGGTTTGAACTCTTTCGCTATTCTAACTTTTAATTGATGTAATACCATTTTCAAATAGGGCTAGCGTTAGATGGATATTAGGCACTGGCAAGTAAAAAACCGCAGGCGTACATATAGGTACGTTGAGGATTTTTTGCTTGATGGTAACAACGTAGACGCTGACGATAGTTCTATTTGAAAATGGTATAAGAAGTTGTATTCATTGGGATAGTGCAAGTAGCCCCTCTTTTTGGTATAGTAAAAACAATTCAACTACTCTAATCATCAGGATGTTTCAGCCATGAAATACAAAGATTATTACGCCGTTTTAGGCGTTGCACGTTCCGCCAGTGCCAAAGAAGTTAAATCTGCCTTCCGAAAAAAAGCCAAAGAATATCACCCCGATTTAAACCCCCAGCACGCCGAAAAATTCAAAGACTTGAACGAAGCCTTTGAAGTATTAGGCGACGAACAAAAACGCAAACGCTACGATACCCTCGGTGCTAACTGGCAAGACGGGGCTAATTTTGACCCTCGGCAAGCAGCAGGCATGGGGGGCTTTAATGTTGAAGACCTGTTTTCAGGCTTTGGCAGTGGGGGTAGTGCAGGTTTTGGCGGAGCCGATTTTTTTGAATCGTTATTTGGCGGGCAACAACGGGCTTCCGCCAGTGCAAGAAACCCCTATGCTAGCCAGCAACAAGGAAGGTACCAGCAACAGCAACAAGCTCAACCCAAAGAAACCAAAGCCCAACTCGATAGCGAACAACCCATCTATATTCAATTGGAAGACGTACTAACAGGCGTTGAACGCAGCTTGTACATTCCGCACCGCAAAGAAGAAGTCTCCTTCAAAGTACCCAAAGGTATTGAACCCCATCAGCGGATACGGTTAAAAGGGTATGGCAAGGAAAGCACTAGGCAAAAAGGCATTTTTGGGGATTTGTACTTGAAAGTTACTTATCAAGAACACGCCGTTTTTGAAGTAAAGCCCGCTTCTCATAACTTGTATTGCCAGTTAGAATGCCCACCTTGGGGATTTGTGCTAGGTAGCACTCTGAAAATTAAAACCTTAAGCGGCGATTCGTTCGAGCTAACCCTGCCCCCCAATAGTTCAACCGATAAAAAGTTACGGTTAAAAGGGTATGGGCTACCCGTTATGAAACCCAAAGCGGGCGAAACCGCCACCGTGGGCGATTTAATCGTTCAGTTGAAAGTAGCACTGCCCACCGCACCCACCAAAGCCCAATTAACAGCCTATGAAGCACTTAAAAAAGCCGATGCCTTGTAACGCCCTTGTAACATTAAAGCAAAGCCCTTGCATTGCAGTTTCTTTTCAACCATAATAACAAAGTGGCTAGGGAAGAAACGCCCAATACCATCAATACTCGCTATCGCGGGGTGGAGCAGTCTGGTAGCTCGTTGGGCTCATAACCCAAAGGTCGTTGGTTCAAATCCAGCCCCCGCAAAATATTTTAAGGGTTTCTTTTGTAAAGAAACCCTTTTTGTTGACATCTCGTATAGTTTTTGGTATAAGCTGTTTACTAGACCTCTTGCATGACTCGAGAGGTGGGTGCAGATTCTAGGAATGAGGAACGGAGAATTTGACGTGTACAGAGAAGTACATAAGAATTCGAGTACCGCAAATGACAACGAAGATGCCCCAGATATCGAGCCATGCAAGAGGTCTACTACAATAAGGTTACTTTTCTGCATTCCGATACCTTCTTCCTTAAAAGTCTTCCTATTTGTCCATTCTTTACGTTTAATGGTATTTAGTGGATAATTTTCAAACGGTATTCTGTTTGTATTTCAGCCTAATAGGCAACTCTCAATTTAAAAATATAACCACGCTAACTTAAACCTTACAACCCGTAGGAATTCCCTGTCTAATGATGATGGCACCAGCCCCTATCCCTCCTAAACAAAGTGATTTTTATAATGTGGTGTGTAACGGCACTTGGTTGAACCGTTCGCAGTTTGCCCAAGCCCAAGCAGAGTTTAAAACAACCGATAATAAATTTCAAAGCGAGCAGCTAACACAACAAAATAAAGATTGGTTTCAACAACAATCTATAGCCAATTCAAACCCTTTTGCTAAAGCGTTTGCTACTTCTACAGTTGGTGCTGCGGTAGCGTTACCACCCACAGTACCTCAAGCGTCTCCCTTTGTAGATGAGGCCCGTGGGTTCTATTCTAAACTGGCGGATAATATGAGCCAAATTCGCTCTAGCTTATCGTTAGCCGTCATTAAAACCGTTGAAATGCCTAAAATTATGACGCAAGGGTTTATGGCGTTATTTGCCGTAGCGTTCTTATCTGGCAAGAAAGAAGCGACTTCTTCTACAGGGAAAATGAAGACGGAAGACCAAGAGGCTATTATGAAAGAAGCGGATGACACCCGTAAAATGCCCGAAATTTTCAATACCAACGTGGTAAAAGCCGCCAGTGGTGGCGGTGGGGCTTCCGCTCAGTAACGGGTTATATTAAAGGGCGTTTGGGGTATTAAAAGGGACGGGGTTGGTTAACAGGGTCTGTTATCTGCAACGGAGAAAACCCATTATTAGTAGGCTCTTCCATGGCAGGAATGGTGCTGGCTGTGTTACCGTTGGATGATTTTGTAGCCGCCGTTACGGGACGGAAAATACGAGCTTTATCATAAGAAATTTCTGTTTCACCCGCTGAAGGATAGAAACTAAGCCCCCAATAAGTCAATTTATACAGGGCATCATACCCAAGCGTAAACTTCAAATGCTTTGGGCCGACTGTAGCATAAACCATGTTACCAACCACTGAACGTTCATTCACGTTTTCTTTTTGAATGTTAAACACTTGCCGGGCTCCTAACATCGCGTAAGGACCTAACCGTAACGCATTGTTGGTGGTAACCGTCTGTTTCCCTAAGAAAAAACTATCAAACACAAACGGAGAGTTCCCGCCAATACGCCCCACACTATAATCTGTTTGAGACATAAACACGTTTTTGTAGAATAAATTCAAGGTAGGGCCTGCCCGAAGCACGGTTAAATTATCGCCCGTTGTATAAAGGGCATTTGAAAACTGAGCCGCCGCCCCAATTTCAGCGAAGTTGCCAATTTTAATCAGCGGACGTTGGTTCCGCATAACAACTTGCGTCATCCATCTGCCTGCCGTGTAAGGATTTGAAGGACGAGGGGGCTGAATAAACCGAGCTTGGCTGTTAAACGGGAAGAAGTCATCTTTAAATAGACCCACCCCATTATACAAAATACCACCAAACAATTTATCTTTCCCAAACCAATGCGAATGCTGGGCTTGGAACGAATAGCTTGGGCGTTCTTGCACAAGGTAATTGGTGCCTGAAATAGTATTTTGGCTGGCTAATAAGCTAACACCTTGAATGGGCAGTTTGTATTTTGCCCGAAACACATTATAGTTGTTAGCCGAAGTTCTACCCGCCAATAACGATAAATTTTGCGAATTATAGAGGGCTAACACCCCTGCACCTACAGCACCTTGCTTGGTTTCTAAGGTATCGCCATTCCGTTTAATACCATCGCCATAGGTCAACATGGGCGAAAGCTTTAAAGCCCCCCTGCCCACTTTAAAATCAAACCCAGGGGAAAGATAGGCACCGCCTAAATCCCGATTATACCCAAAATCTGGGCCTAAATAATCAATACGGCTAGTGGTTTGGTCTTGCCCTAAATCAATACCTGGTAGTGCGAACACTTTTTTGTTTTTATAGGTAACCCGTGGCGATTTTAAATCAATGGTTTGATATTGGTCAGCGTGTTGAATAATTTCAACCTTCTTCACACTAAGTTTAAAGTTATCGTCTTCACGGTCAAGGGCATCTGCGGTGGGGTCTAGCAGTTTATCATACTTGGCATAGGCTTTAATTAACGTTTGCGTTTCAAGCACTTTGGCATCTAACTTGCTATCGTCATCCACAAATTCAAATACCCGTTTAGTGTTAAGCAAGTGGGGTACAAACCCGCTTCTAACCACAATCCCTCTGGCAGGGTCTCCGCCCACAAAGCTGATTGTTCGTTTATTACCACCGCCTAAGCCATCTGTTAACGCAGACCGATTGATAAGTAGTTTACCTTGGTTAAATTCAATATAATCTTTGGAAACAAGCCCTGTTGTTCCCGTCATGCGTACGACGCCTAATTTGGCGTTGGGTTGGGTTATCAAGGCACATTGCCGAGATAAATCAATACGAGCAAAGGTGCCATAAGTCGGTTGACCGTCTTTTATCATTTCCACGTTTTGTTCAGCTATTAACAACTGCTTTTCGGGAATGTAAGTCATTTTCAAGGCCCGAAGTTCCGTGTTTTCTTCGCTTACAATGACAGAAACATTGCCTGTAGCCACATAGGCCTTTAGGGCATCCTCATAAACTAATTTATCGCTGGTAATATCCACCACTTTTTCAGGAGCAGGGGGTGCCACTGGGGCTAAGGGCTTGCGGGTTTCTGTTGCTTCAGGAGTTACTAACGCAGTGGGTTGTTGTGTTTCTGTCGGGGTAAGGGTTTCTTTGGCAAGAGAATCCGCTTGCTTTTTTGCCTCTTTTTTTGATTGTTTTTCCAGTTGTTTTTGGGCTTTTAGCTCACGCTTACTTGGTTTGGCTGGGGTTACTACTGTAGGTTCAACAGATGAAGCAGGGGCTACCGCTTCAGCAGATGCAGGGGGTGAAATTTCTGTTAAGCCCGCAGGAACGGTACTAGGGGTTTCTTCGGGTGTGGCTATTTCTGCTGGTTGAATAACGGTAGTGGCAGGCGTTGGGTTTTTTCTATGCAGAATACCCGCCTGAACAGTCGTAGGATTCAGACCCCACAAAAGGGCTAATAGGGTGATTGTATGAAGCAAAACAGTGGATTGCTGGCGTGTGTGATGCAAGGGAGCGTCGTCTTCTTTCTCAACGGGTAGACATAAAGTATCACCCTATATTCTAGTACAAAATACGCAAAACACCAAACCCTTTTAACTGTTTTTAGAAACAATACGCAATTTAATGGATGTAGTTGTTTTTATTAAAATAAGCGTTCTATCCTTCCTGATGAAGTTAGATTCGTTAAAATTTAGTTACTACCCCACCCTTTAAAACCAACACACTTATTATAGACCCCCAAAAAAGAGTTTAAGAGAGACAGAAAAGAGATTTTTTACCATGATGATGATAAGCCTAACGAATAAAACAGAGTTCCTGAGCCTATTAAGAAAAGACAAACGCCGTGTAGGAGAAAAACTGGCTGATGTATTAGATTCTAAAAACGTAGAAGTAGTCTTTTCAAAGGAACCCGCTAGTAACCCTAATCACATTGTAGAACGTGAAGAGAAAGATGGTAAAACTGTCATTACATTTTACGAAAAAAATACAAATGTTACCTCTGGAAATAGAGAAGCCCTTGCAGCTTATTATCTTTCAGTAGAAGCGGCTAAAATGCTGATAGAAAAAAAATCAAAGCTTAGTAAAGAAGAGTTAAAAACTAATGCGGAGTGTAATGCTGCTGTTCGTTACGTAGCTTATGGTATTAGTAATAATGTTATGGGCAGTGGCACATTAAATAGTTTGCGAGATGCTATTGAAAAAGACGTTGCGGAGCTAAAGCCAGCCAGCGGCAATTCAGACGCAACCGAAGTGCTTGCTGCCCAAGGTATTTCAGGCTTAGAGTTTGTTGAAGGCAGGGCTAAAAAGATTAGTGCGAAAGATATTACCCCTAGCACCACAACCCAAGAAAAAGATAATCCGAAAAAGACTCGTCAAGCAGCAGAAGACACAACCGATTCTGTTTCGTCTGTAAGACCCCGTTCTACATTGGCTAGCAATGATAATTCTGTCGATGATGGTGAAAAAATTAAACTGAATAATGGAACAATTATGACAAGAGGAGCCTATAAGCGGAAACTTAAAGAAGATTTCCCTTCTTTAAGCAATGATGCAATAAACAAACTTGTAGCACAAATGCCTAAAGCAACTACCACTACCAGCATGGCTAGCACTGCTTCAAACTCAACGGATATGTTTACAATCAATGGTATTAAAATGTCCAAAGCACAGGCCGTTGCTTACTTGCAAAAAAACATGCCCACCGTAGCAGACGCGGATATTCAAAGAGTATTAGATGCTAGTAAGGTGCAAAATACCCCTACAACTACCGTTGCAACCAATCCTAATGAGGTAGTTGAATTTATGGGGCAGAAGTTACCTCGTTCAACGGCATTAGTCTTGGCAAAACAGTACTACCCTACTATATCTGATAGCCAATTGAACACCTTGTTAACACCCGTTGGAACGACTAATACATTAGCCACTAATCCGTTGCTAAATATGTTCACTACTGGTATGGCAGGAGGTACCACCAACCCATTATTAAGCATGTTTACTGGTACAGCAGGGTATAATCCTACTGCTACTCTGCCACGGAGTATTACAAACCCTTCTTTATACCCCTACGCTAACTACCTGAATCCTTCCCAATTCTCTACTGCATCAGCAACGGGTCTCAATGCGTTGAATATGATGGGTATGAATAACTTAGGAGTAGGAGTAAACGGCTTAGGCATCAATACTTTAGGTCTCAACGGTATGCCCATTACTCCAACCGTTACTGGTTAAATTTATCGGTCTATAAAGTTAATCTCTAACTCAAGCTGGAAGCTAGTATCTCTTTAATTAAAAGAGAAAACGCTTCCGTTTTTTTATGCATACAACGGTTTCAATGGTATGATGAAGTCATCAGTTATCCTTCTTTCTTTCGTCTTCAAAAGGTTGTTGAATTATTTTATGATGCCTAATAATGCCCCTATTATTACCCCAAACCCAGTGCACGGAAAGCCCTTTTCTCGCACGTCGGAATCTTCCGCTTATCAGCTACAAGTGCCCATCTTTTCCGAAATTGCCAACGAACACGGCAGAGTAGAAGCTGGCTATATTCTAAAATTAATTGATGTGGCTGGGTGTATTCCAGCCAAAAGGCACCTTGGCCCTGAGTTTGACCCCGTAACCGCCTCGTTAGACCGCATGGATTTTTATGCCCCCGTTAACCCATGGGAAATTTGCTTGTTAGATGCGAAAATGACCCGTGTTTGGAAAACCAGTATGGAAACCAGAGTGGTTGTTACAGCGTGGGATTTTCGTACCAGTGAAATTCGGTTAATTGCCACGGCGTACATGGTAACCGTTGGCGTGAAAAACCAAGGGACTGAAAAAATCAGTGTCGATGAAATGCCCTTATTACAAGCCATTACCCCCGAAGATAAAATGCTGCAGCATTCGGCAGATGTGCGAAAGCAGTACAGAGCCTTTGAATCTACCCGCACCCGCTTTATTGGCTTGGCAGAAGAAGAAGATGCTCCTGCGATTACGGAAGCCATTATGACGTTTAAAGAAGGTAACGGGTTAGCGAAATTGGTTTTTGGTGGCGTTATTTTATCGCAAATTTATAATACAGCTAGGCAAGCGGCTATTACCCATGTGGGCGATAACCATGTTGTGTGTGCAAGGCAAGACAGGATGGATTTTCTGCAACCCGCCCATATTGGGGAAACCTTACGGGCGAAAGCTCAAATTACCAAAACGTGGAACGCTTCGATGGAAGTTCAGGTGGAATGTGAAGCCATTAGCCTTGAGGGTGAAACCAGAGTAGTAGCCACTACCTATTTCGTGTTTGTTCGGTTAAATGCTGAAACAGGTACGCCCACAACCGTTAAGCCATGGGAACCTAAAACCCCTCGGCAAATTGAACGGGAAAAAATGGCGATTGCTCGGCGTAGGCTACGAGAAGACGAAGCCGCCCACTTTAGCATGAGCTTGTAACGTTTTTGCCTAAAAGTCATCCTAAAAGTTGACAAATGGTGTGTATTGGAGGATAATTAAAATAGTGGAAATTCGACTAACTAAATTTGCCCAAAAACAATTTGAAAAAGCCCCTAGCTCCATCCAAGATAAATTAGAAGATTGGATGATACTGATTGAAGCCGAAGGGCTAGACTTTGCAAGAACCTTGAAAGGGTATCATGATGAACCACTTCAAGGAAAACGCAAGGGACAACGGTCTATTCGACTCAATCGTCAATGGCGGGCAATATACGAAGAGTTAACAGGCACAATTATTGAAATACAGGAGATTACTCCCCATGATTACAGAGTTCGATGATGGTAGCATGCTGGCAAGAGATTTCCTAAAATCCTTAGGAAGACCCGAACCCACAACGGGTAGAGTTATGCGGTCTTGGCGGAAATGCGAAGACTTGACTCTGGAAACAGTAGCCAAACAATTAGGCATCAGCAAACAACTACTTTCCGCCTATGAACGAGACGAAAAACGCCCTAGCATTCAACGTCTAATGGAAATTTGCCAACTGATTGGGATGGACCCCGCCATGATTTTACATTTCCGCATTAAAGATGAAATTCGAGGCTTCGGCTACGAGCTGAAAAAAATTGTGTTAGAACCCATTCAACCCAAAACAGATAAAGCGTCTTAATATTAGAATAGGAACCCCCATGTCAACGAACCAACCCGTCGTACTGATTACAGGTGCTAGCAGAGGTATTGGCGAAGCAATAGCCCACGCCTTAGCCAAAACAGGGGAGTATACCCTAGCCCTCAGTGCCAGAAGTACCGATATTTTAAGCACCCTGAAACAAACCCTCCAAGTGGAATATCCTACCGTGCAAGTCGATGTTTTTCCGTGCGATGTAGCGTTGCCTGAAAGCCCTCAAGCTTTGATTGAAGCCGTCTTCAAGCGGTTGGGTCGGGTGGATGTGTTAATCAACAACGCAGGCGTGGGCGGAAAAGTGGGATTGATGACCGAAATGCCCGACGCTCACCTTCATGCGATGGTGGATTTAAATCTAAAAGCACCCATGTTGCTAAGCAAATACGCCTTGCAAGCCATGTTAAATCAGTCCAAGTTAGCGGGGCGGGGGATGGGGACGATTATCAATATTAATTCCATTGCAGGCAAGACGGCGTTTCCGTTTTGGGCGGTGTATGATGCCACTAAGGCAGGGTTAAAAGCTTTTGCTGATGCGTTGTGTGAAGAACAGCGTAGTAATGGGGTTCGGGTTATTGGCATTTACCCAGGGGCGTGCGATACGGCTATTTGGGAGACGTTGGATTTAGCTGAAGATGATACACCTGATAAAACGGGCTTTTTACGCCCTGCCCAAGTGGCGGAAGCCGTGGTGTTTGCCCTTAATCAACCTGCTGGCACGTTGGTGAGTGATATTACCCTGATGCCCACAGCCCCTGCGGTTTAATACCCACTCTATCAATACAACTTCTAAGACTGATTCTCTGTAAAAATATCAGTTGGGTGCAGGAGTTTTCATAAAAGGGGTTTACAAGCGTGTTTGTTTTCTCTACTATAGAAGTTGTGGAGCTAAGCAGTGCTTTGTTTCTCATCCTTCAATTTTATTGCCTTAATCCCCAGTAGCTCAACGGCAGAGCGTTCGGCTGTTAACCGGAATGTTGTAAGTTCGAATCTTACCTGGGGAGTTTTTTATTGCTAATTTAGGGATTTAACGTTCGTGGCTTTACCTTTATCTGATAAAAAAATAGCGGTTTTCTTTGATAGAGATGGTACGCTCAACGTGGAAAAAGGCTACATTCGAGATTTGAATGACCTTGAACTGTACCCGAACATCGCTCAAGCCGTAAAAAAGCTCAATGATGCAGGTATTTTGTGCATTTTGGTAACCAACCAAACAGGGGCAGGCAGAGGCTTTTATGGATTAGACCATATTGAAGCCCTCAACCAAAAAGTGCAGGCTTTATTGCATGAACAAGCGGGTGCTTGGTTGGATGCCTTGTATTATTCGCCCTATTATGCACGGGCAGTAGTGCCTGAATTTGCCAAGGATTCTGAGTGTCGGAAGCCGAAAACGGGGATGATAATGCAGGCATTGGAACGCTTCCCCACTATTGATTTAGCCCAGAGCTTTGTGTTTGGCGATCAACACACTGATGTGGAATTGGCGGTGAATGCGGGTTGCCGAGGCGTTTTTTTGAAGACGGGGTATGGAGCCAATGTGTTGGCGGGGAAATACCAAAGCCTAACCGTAGAACCTTGGGCTATTTGTGATTCCACGGTGGAGGGTGTGGAGCTGGTGCTAGAAACGCTTCGCACTGAAGGGTTGTTGTAAGTAAATAACTTCAAAATTAGCCTCCTTTAAACCGTTTTGTTATAATAAAGGGGTTGTGTTTAAATAAGTGATTTTTTGCAAAAAGAAGGTTTGATATTATGATGTCCTATAATCCTGATGAGTATGTAGATGCTAATGAGTGTCGTTCTATTGAATTTTCTTTGGATGAATTAAAAGCTATCGAATCTTTGATTCCTAAGTTAAAAAAAGCTACAGACAATAAGAAGGTATTACTCATTGGTTTGTCTGTTTTAATGAAAGCACAAAACCATTTAATAATTACTAAAGATAAAGCTACAGGTGCGTTAAACGAACAGTTTGATTTATGGAATTAATTGAATGAATGCCACAGAAGTGCCTGAATTTATAGCTTCTCTTACAAATGATGAGACCACTAAAGTTGCAGTCGTTCAGAAATGGGTTTTAGAAAAATTTGTTTGGGCTTATTTTGGTATATTAGCAATAATACTACTGTTACCTTTAATTATCCATCATATGCCTATTTCAAAAGAAAACTTAGTTGTAATGAAAGAATTATACACCTACTTTTCCCCAGTTTTAAATGGCTTCATGAATCTTATTGGGATTGTGATAGGCTTCTATTTTGGTTCAAAAAACAAAGCAGAGTAAATACTTTAGAAAACGCTGTTTAGTCATAAAATGCCCTTTTTATGGTAGATTATTAGTATATACTCTCTTTCACACTTATTTAGAAAGCCCTGCCGTTGCCATGCTTACTTCTTCCCTTCAATTAGATACCCTACCCACCCTGCAAATTGACGTTATCCGCCAAGTAACCACCTGTCAAACCATCGAAGCACTAGAAGCCCTAAGGGTCGAAATTTTAGGGCGTAGCGGGCAATTAACCCTACTAAAACGCAACCTAAAAGATGTTTCCCCCGAAGAACGCCCTGCCGTCGGGCAAGCCCTCAACGCCGTTTCACAAGCCATTGAAACCGCCTTAACCGAAAAGAAAACCCAGCTAGAACAAGCCGCACTAACCGAAAAATTACGCACCGAAACCATCGACGTTACCCTGCCCGGTTTGCCCAGCGTTGTGGGCAAACGCCACCCCCTGACCTTAGTAATAGACGATATTTGTAGCGTGTTTGAAGGCATGGGCTATAGCGTGTTGGATGACAACGCCTGCCCCGAAGTGGAAACGGAATTTTACAATTTTGAAGCCCTTAACTTCCCCGAAGACCACCCTGCCAGAGATATGCAAGATACTTACTACACGGAAGTTGCCAAGAACGTGTTGCTCCGTTCGCAAACCAGTAACGCCCAAATTCGGTATATGTCTGCCCAAAAAACGCCTCCTTTCAAAGTGGTTGCCCCCGGGCGGGTTTACAGAAATGAAGAAGTTTCTAGCAGAAAGTACGTTTTGTTTCATCAAATTGAAGGGCTTTATGTAGCCGAAAACGTAACCTTTGCCGATTTAAAAGGCACGCTGAACACGTTTATCGCTCAGTTGTTTGGTGGGTCTCCTCGGAAGACTCGGTTTCGCCCTAGCTTTTTTCCGTTTACTGAACCCAGTGCGGAAGTGGATGTGGAATGCTTGTTTTGTGGCGGCGATGGCTGTAAAGTGTGCGGGCATAGTGGTTGGCTAGAAATTTTAGGGGCTGGCATGGTTCACCCCAATGTGTTAGAAAATTGCGGGATTGATTCGGAAAAATACACGGGCTTTGCCTTCGGTATGGGCGTTGAACGCCTAGCCATGTTGCGGGACGCTATTGACGATATTCGTATTTTTTACAATAACGACCAACGCTTCCTCAAGCAATTTAATCCTGCTTATTAACGGATAGGAGGACGGCTTCATGTTAAAAACGACCCAACAAGTGATTGAACAATTGCAAAGCATGCAACCTAGCTTGAAACAAATCTATGGTATTGAGCATTTATGGTTGTTTGGGTCTGTTGCCAGAAATGAGGCGACTGCTTTTTCTGATTTAGATTTGCTTTATCAGCCCAGCTTGCCTCTTGGGTTGGAGTTGATGAGTTTGTGGGATGAGTTAGAGGCAACATTCGGATGCAAGGTTGATTTGGGCGATGTTCGGTATGTGAAGCCACGCTTAAAAGCCAGTATTTCAAAGGATTTAATCGATGTCTTCTAAAAACAGTAAATGGATAATATAAATCAGAATGGTAGTAACTCTTAACGACAAGAAAATATATATTTCTTTGTTGTCATTTATAGTCTCTTTTAAGCAAACTTTGGTCTCTCTCGAAAAAGACTTTGAGGCTGCATTTTCACAAATTAGTTTGACCGTTACTTTTGGCGTTTACGATAAATACAAAGAAGCTGTAGAACAACTGAACCAATGGGCTTATGAATACTACGTTTTAGACAACCCTACTGTAGAAGATGTGCAATATGATGCACTGTATCAAAAAGTAAAAGCTACCGAAACCACTCACCCTGATTGGGTTTTACCCGAAAGCCCCACGCAACGGGTGGGCGATGCACCGCTTTCAGCGTTTCAAACGGTTGAACATCCGCAACCGTTACTCAGTTTGGAAAATGCGTTTAATCTAGCCGAACTGCAAACGTGGGAAAATAGGCTCTGTAAACTAAGCGAAGGGCTGGAAACGCTTGGGTATGTGGCAGAAATGAAGTTGGATGGCTTGGCTTTAAGCCTCATTTACGAAAAAGGCGTGTTGGTTCGAGCAGCTACAAGGGGCAATGGCAAAACAGGCGAAGATGTTACCGCCAACGTTAAAACCATTCGCTCCATCCCACTAAAAATTCCTGTAAACGCTACGGAGCAAACGCCTCCTGTGCCAGATTGGTTGGAAGTGCGGGCGGAAGTGCTGATTCCCTTTAAACGGTTTGAAGCCATTAACGCTGAACGCTTAGCCAATAATGAACCGCTGTTTGCCAACCCTCGAAACGCGGCGGCTGGCACGCTTCGTCAGCTGGATGCCAAGATTGTAGCCAATAGAAAATTAGAAGCTTATTGCTTTTCTGCTACCAACCTAGGCGTTTTAGAAGGCACGCAACTGCATTTTGATGATGCGGAGCTAAGCACCGTTTTCCCTGAAACGTTGTGGCAGTTACAACTGGCTTTAACGGCGTGGGGGTTTAACGTCAACCCTGTTCGTAAGCTTTGCTATTCATTGGATGAGGCTTGGGCGTTTATTTCCCAGCAGGAGCAGGCTAGAGAAAGCTTGCCTTTCGCTACGGATGGGGTGGTGGTGAAAGCTAATAATTTAGCCTTGTATAAGCAAGTGGGTAATACGGCGAAAGCTCCTCGGTGGGCTATGGCGTATAAGTATTCCCCCGAAGAAGCGGAAACGACGCTGGAAGCCATTGAATTTAACGTCGGGCGGACGGGGGCTATTACGCCTGTTGCGATTATGCAACCTGTCATTTTAGCGGGCAGTACCGTTTCACGGGCCAGCCTGCATAATGTGGGATTAATGCAGGAAAAGGGCGTTCAATTACGAGATGTGGTTTTGGTGCGAAAAGCAGCGGAAATTATCCCTGAAGTGATGCAAGTGCAGGTGGAAAAACGCCCGATTGACGCTGAACCTATCGCCTTGCCGACGGCTTGCCCTTCGTGCGAAACGGAGCTGGTTGCCAAAGTGGAAGAAGACCGAATCGTCAACCTAATTTGCCCTAACGCCTTGGGATGCCCCGCCCAGTTGCAAACCCGCTTAGAACATTGGGTAGGCAAAAAATGTTTAGATATTGATGGGTTGGGTGAAGCCACTTTAGACCAATTATTGCAGGCAAGCTTGGTGCGTTCCCCTGCGGATTTATACCGTTTAATGCCCGAACAATTGCTGGGCTTAGAAGGCTTTGCGGAAAAATCCGCCCAAAAAACGGTGGGTGCTATTCAAGCCAGTTTACAGCAATCACCCATTCGGGTGTTGCACGCCTTGGGTATTTCAAGCGTCGGAATTGAAACGGCGACTGTTTTACTGGAAACCTTTGGGTCAATTGACCGATTAAAAGAAGCGAAGATAGAAGCACTTCAAACGGTTTATGGCGTGGGAACGATTGTGGCTCAAGCGGTGGTGGATTATTTTGCCAAGCCTGAAACCCAAGTGTTGTTGGCGGATTTGACGAGCGTGGGGTTTGATTTTTCAAAACAAGCCCAATTGTTGAGCCATTCGGATAATGCTCCGCTGTTGGGGAACGTTTACGTGCTGACTGGCACGCTAGAGGACATGACTAGAGACGAAGCAGGCGAAAAATTGAAAGCTCTTGGGGCGAAAATAACCAATAGCGTGAGCAAAAACACGACGGCACTAATTGCTGGTGAAGGCGGCGGGTCTAAGCTTCAAAAAGCGGAAAAATTGGGCATCCCTGTGTTGGATGAAACGGCGTTGATGAATTTACTAGCACAATAAAATTTTGATGAGCTTTTAACTGTTTAACAACAAAGCATTAACTTAGTTATAATGCCTTCGTTCAATGTTACTATTAATTAAAATGAGGTTAAATCCATCTAATGAGTAAAAAAATGAATGCAATTACTATCCAGCTACCTACTCCTCCATACGAAGCTAATGCTGTAGACAAAGCATTTGTTGGGCAATTGCAACCTGACCCTAAGTTTCTACCTCAACTAAAATCTTTAAAAGACAGGTTTGAGGCGGACATGAAGAACTTACAACAAATTACTCCTAGTGTTGGGAAAGAGAGAGTACTTAACTTACCTTCATTTGAAAAATTGCGTAATTTTGTGGCAAAAAACTTAGGTCAGTTGGCTCACAAACAACATGAAGCAGCCTTATTAGATATAGTAGAACCTAGATTATTAATTTCATCTGCAATGAAAGAACGTGGCGTAATCAATAAGCTAAATCTTTGGACAGCAGGATTCGTCGCTTCTTTTGGTCTAGCGGTGGGCGGTGTGATGACTGAAAATGTAAAGGTTTTTGAAAATGGTGTCCTAGGTACCATTGTAACAGCGGTCGGTGCGATGAGATCGGCTACTTTTCAATCAATTGGTGAAGGTGCCATTGAAAAAATAGCAAAAAGCGGCGGCTTACCTCGTGTTTAATTGACAAAACAAATAAACGCCTTGCTTACCCTATTTAAGCAAGGCGTTTTGTAATTTGTAGCTAATTCGTCATTTTTTGGGGATAATAGGGAGATAGTATGTTACATCTCCCTTTTGCCCTAAAAAGGAATCCTTCCCTGCCATGACAACCATCGCTACCATCCCATCCGCACTAGCGTGCCAAACGTTTCAAGATTTATTGGCCCGCCTTAGCCAGTTTTGGGCAAACCAAGGGTGCGTCATCCAACAACCGTTTGACCTTGAAAAAGGGGCTTCCACCATGAACCCCGCCACCTTCCTTCGGGCATTAGGTCCCGAACCGTGGAACCTAGCCAACGTAGACCCCTGCCGTCGTCCTACCGACGGACGTTACGGCGAAAACCCCAATCGCTTGCAACACTATTTTCAATATCAAGTGCTAATGAAACCATCCCCCCCCAATATTCAGGAGTTGTATTTAGATTCGCTCCGAGCCTTAGGCATTAAACCCGAAGAACATGATATTCGGTTTGTAGAAGACAATTGGGAATCGCCCACGTTAGGGGCATGGGGCGTAGGCTGGGAAGTTTGGTTGGATGGCATGGAAGTAACGCAATTCACCTATTTTCAACAAGCAGGCGGGTTGGAAGTAAACCCCTGTGCCGTGGAAATTACCTATGGGTGCGAACGCTTAGCGATGTATCTGCAAAACAAAGAAAGCGTTTATGACTTGGCTTGGAATGAAACCTGTAGCTACGGCGATGTTTATTTGCAAAACGAAATTGAACAATCTACCTATAATTTTCAGGTTTCTAACAGGGAACGGTTAGCTCAACGCTTTGACCTTTACAAAGCCGAAGTGCAAGATTGTTTAGAAGCGAAATTAGTGTTACCCGCTTATGAGCAGGTTTTAAAATGTTCACACACGTTTAACCTAATGGATGCCCGTGGTATGTTAAGCCGTGATGAGCGGACGAATCATATTATGATTATTCGTCGGTTAGCGGAACAAGTGGCTAAACTGTATGTAGAACAACGCAAAGCGTTAGGTTTTCCATTGTTAAAAAAGTAATAGACCTCTTGCATGGCTCGATATCTGGGGCATCTTCGTTGTCATTTGCGGTACTCGAATTCTTATGTACTTTTGTGTACACCGCAAATTCTGCGTTCCTCATTCCTAGAATCTGCACCCACCTATCGAGCCATGCAAAAGGCCTAATAGGTTTGGGGTATTGTATCTCAATTTAAATAACAACCTAAAGTTTTGATGACTTTAGGTCGAAAGCTCTTTTAGTAGTCGTTTGTTTTACTCCGGTTCGTTTGAAAACAGGAGTAAAGCTCGCTTCAAAACAGGAGTATATTGCAGTGGTGTTTAAGCGAAACAATGGGTTTACCTTAGTAGAAGCCCTTATATCATTAGGTTTGGTGGCGTTTATTTCTGTACTTAGTGTTAAACTGTTAGAGCCACCCCCTCGTCAAAATAGTTACGGCAGAAAAGCAGGCGATTTTATCGAACATTTGATTTCGGTGCATCGGCAAGTGGAATTAACCCGAGGAAGAGCCCCGCTAACACCAGATTTAGCAGGGACTTATTTAGATTTAGATAACGTAACTACTACGCCAGAACTGGGGTTTTCTGTTGCTTTA
The DNA here is from genome assembly GCA_026389055.1 of Candidatus Melainabacteria bacterium. Lineage (GTDB taxonomy): Bacteria > Cyanobacteriota > Vampirovibrionia > Vampirovibrionales > JAJTHC01 > JACEUU01. Next base: position 21,740 of record JAPLIO010000214.1, read on the forward strand.
ATGCAAAATGAAACCCAAGCCAATTATTGTACCAGTGCTGCTAACCCAGAATGTGCAACTTGGGCTACAAACCGTGCAGATTTTTTAGATTACCCCGGTGGGATGCGGCTTTATTTGCGTCCTGAACAATTTACGTGGGTAAGAACCTTACTACAATCTGCTCCGTTTAGTATTGCAGCCACTAATTTTAATAGAAACACCGTTGTTGCACCCACTACTACAAGACCTTATAGAGTTCAAAGCTTTTATCTTCTGGATATGGACCCACTAACCCCACCAACGGCTTTAGCCAACGATGATTTAGTTTTATTGTATGTGAACAATGAATCTGGCACAATTTCAACAGCAGCCCAAGAAGCGGTTAATGCCTTAAGATACTTCTCTGCAGGAAGTACGACACCCGTATTCGCTGATGGCAGAGCCACTTTTACTTGCTCATTCTATGATGTGCATAAAGGGTTTAATGCTTGTGCAGCCATTGGTGGGCAAGCTGTATTGGGTGCATAGGGTAAAAATCTAATAAACCGCTAGATAGTTTTTTTGTTACTCATTCATGGAGACCTTCAATTTATGGTAAATTTCAACCGAAAACATCCACCCTCTAGTAGAAACCAAGGCTTTAACTTGATTGAAATTTTACTAGCCATTACGTTTTTTTCGTTGGCATTTTCGGGTATGTTACTTGGTTCAACCGCCATGATTAACACGTCTACCAATGGTACCAAAATCAATGAAGATAATGCGGTAATGGGTGCCATGTTTACGGGTATTAATGCTCAAAGTGCTTATGTTGAAGCATCTGCTGCTCAATTAACCACCTTAGGCGTTCCTAATCCAAGTGTGCAGAATAACCCAGCAGGAGATATTCGTACAAGGCAAGCCCTTATTATTCCTGATGATACGGTTCAGCGTGTAAGTGGTGTAGATACCAATGCGGACAACCGCCGTTTTTATTTTGAACGATTGGTTTTCTCTAATTTGGAAACGCCCGATGTTAAAACCGCCCAACTAGATGTTTATACCCAACCTGCAGGGGGTACACCCATTAAATCTGTCGTTAGAAGGCTAGATAAACGAGAAGAATGTTTTGCTATGGGTGTTGAGGGGTCTCTTTATTTACCTAGTTTTGGGCAACCTTGTACGGGGTGGAGTTCAGGTGTTAATGTGCCTCAAGCCAGAGCGATGACGTTAGATTTACCTGGCAATAATCAAGATTTTAGAACGTCTTTCAGAATAAATGGGGCCACCGCTGCTTTGGTTACCGATGGGAGATTTAGGCCATTTGATGCTACGGCAGGGGCACCACCAATGGAACCTACCGATAAAGGACACCAAGTAGATAATGGTATTACAGCGGAATACTGGATAGAAGCAACCCCCAACGTAGCTTATAATTTAATTGTTGGGTTACGCAAACAAACAAACGCCCAAACTTATACTGTTAGCGTTAATAGAGATTATACAGGTGCCATTGATTGCGACGACGTAACGCCTCGTCCTCGTAATTGCCAGCGTGAAATTATTACAGTTCCAGAGGTAGGTAGCACTTTACCTGTTGCAGATGGTCAACCCTTTAGCGTGAGATTTGACAATATTATGCCTTATTCCGTGCCTGGCGAAACTCGGCGTGTATTTAGAATTCAGGTGCTTTCTACAGTACCCCCATTGTCTACACTACCTGTTCGTAATGCTAACCCAGCCGTCATTCACTATATCAAAAAAGAATTAGCCCGTAACTAATAGCTATGCTTTTGTCTTTACCAAATTCGCTAAAGCGGCAGCATTCAGCTTTAAGCCTACCACTTGCCACAAATTCTCCCCTGTTTCGCTAGCTGAAGCAGGGGGTCTTTGTACCAGCTCAAACGTTAAAGCCGCATTCTTCAACTGCGGAATATTCACCTGAAAGGTAAAACTGGCGGATTGTTTATCTTCGCTCAGCTTACTATCCACAATGCTGGCATAGCCCATTAACGTTTTGGTACTAACTAATAAGTGCAACGTAGGCACCACCCAGCCTTGAATTTTCCTCGTATTGTTGCCCATAAAATCGCATTTTGCCAATTTTGTTTCAAAATCCTGTACCATCGTGTTTTGTTGGGAAGCTATCAGTTGGTTAATCGTTGCTTCATCAAGCATACCATTACTGCTTAACGAATCCGACTCTGATTTAAGCTGGCTTTGGAGGATGCTTTTAACCACGGCATTTAAATTCACCGCTTGATTAAATTGTTCAACATCGCACGCCTGTAACGCCTCTGTCATAGCAATCAGTTTATATTCTGGCGATTGTTGAACTGCGGAATTCCAATGGGTAATGCCGAAATACAGCCCAACCAACAAGGCTACATACAAGCCACTGGCTAGTAAAAATCGAATAATAAGTGTGATGATTGGGTGCATGATGGATTATTTCTTCTTTTTGGTAGGTTGATTCATTTCATTGAGCAACGCCAACGTTTCATCATTCAATTCAACCCGAACTATTCGCCACGGATGAGCGGCATTGGCGGGCTGTTTTTTCAAGTGAACCGTGGCTTGTAATTCTCTCGGTTTGGGATTGTTTGTTGAAAATTGCACTATGAATGAAGCAGATTGACCATCGGTAGCCACTTGGCTATGTTCAATGGTTATTATTTCAAAGAAGTTTTTAAACACTACAAAGCTTTGCATAGCAGGCAATAACCAAGCAATATCGCTAGTCTTATTAGCACAACCTGCTACCCCTTTTTCAATAGTAGCAATGGCAGATTCTATCTTTTTGTGGATAAACGGGGCAACCAACTTAGAATTCACTAATTTTTTAGTCAATGCCGTATGATGTTTCAATTCTAGTTGCACCTGTTGTTCGCCAATGCCGTAAAGCACTTCATGCAAGGCTAACGATTCTTTCAAAGAAGGCATATCGCACCGCCCAAAGGCTTCCATCACCGTAACCAGTTGGTATTCAGGCAACGGTTTGATGCGGGTATTCCACCAATAATCCGTACTAACCCAGCCCACCACGCCAAGCCCCAATACGGCAACAGCACCAATAAATAATCCGTTTTTTAAGATGCTCATCTTTTTACAACCCCTCTGCTTCTAAGTATTTTAATACATCGCCCGTTGTGTAAAGCGAACCCGTTACTACGCCTAACGCCGAAGATTGAGAAACAAGCGTCGAAAGCTGTGGCTGCTTAGGGTGATTATTCACCCACTGTTGCAACAGACGCATGCCCACTGTGGGTGAACTAGCTGCCCAGATAGGGCGAGTGGTTAATGCAGGCAAGGCATTTCGTAATTGCTGACGTAACAGGTAAGGGCAATGGTACAAATTTGGGTTTTCATCTGCTTGAGTAGATTGCGTAACAATAACACCCATCGTTTGGCTGGCATGGCGTTTTAGCAACTGAACCAGTAAGGCAATGGATCTGTTTTTACGCAGGCTAAGCAACCAAAAAATGGGGCGTTTTTCACCAAACGTATCATGCAAACTAGGGGTTAGGGCATTGAGTCCATCTTCGTTATGAGACCCATCTACCAGTAAGTGCCGTTGGGGAAAGTACTGAAACCGCCCCGCCCATTGGGCATTTTTCAGCCCTCTGTAAAAAGCTTCAATATCAGAAACAATGCCTTGGCGTTGCAAAATATTGGCTGTAGCCAACACGGTAGCCAAGTTGTGGCGTTGATAATTCCCCAACAAGCCTAGTTCAATGCGTTCAGAAGAAACCATGTTTTGAAAGGCTTGCGTGCCATTTTCTGTTAATGGGCAAGTGCGTTGCAACAGGGCGGAAGTGGTTTCAATAACGGTACCCGTACGAAACGCCGTAGCTTGTTCTTGGAGGGTTTGAAAGGCTTCATCTGGTAGGTTAGGCCCTAAAATAACGGGTACCCCTGTGCGAAAAATGCCCGCTTTTTCTTTGGCAATACTATCTAGCGTCGTGCCAAGGTGTTCGGTATGATCAAACCCAATACTGGTAATAACCGTAACGACGGGTTCATCCACCACATTGGTGGCGTCTAACCGCCCACCCAGCCCTGTTTCCAGCACAATCACATCAACATCTGCCTGAATAAACACCTTAAACGCCAATAAAACCAGAAATTCAAAATAAGTGGGCCAGTCTTCAGGGTTATTCGCCCGTTCACCCAATTGTTGGGTTAGCCGTTGCCATAATTGATTTACCGCCACATTGAAATCAAATAAAGATAACGGCTGGGCGTTAATTAAAATGCGTTCAGCCACAGTACATAAGTGGGGGCTAACGGTGGTGCCTACCTTTAAGCCTTGAGCCATTATCCCGTAAGTGAGCATCGCACAAACAGAGCCTTTGCCGTTAGTGCCTGCCACATGAATAACAGGTCGTTGGTTTTGCGGATGCCCTAATAGTTCGCACAGGGCTAGCATCCGTTGGGTGCCTAGCTTGAGGGTGCTTTGTTCTAGCTGGTTCAACAACGCTTCCCCTGTAGTAGGGTGCGAAGAGGAGGAAGAAGCTGCGGCGGTAGACAAACCCAGTGGACGCTTTCTGTAACAAAAAACTGGCGGATAATTGGATATTTTTATTGTAAGCCTTTTTCTATTGAGAGACAACGTTTTTTACGCTAGATGAGGGGGATTTCAGATTTTTCTGTTTGTATCCGATAAGATAACTATCCGTAACATCATTACACCGAAGGGTACGCTTTCATTATGGGGTTTTTTCAGGTAACAGTCGCATTGTTTGCGTTGCTCATGTTTATGGGGTTTATTGTCAATCTCTTCAAAAGTTCCGATGATTTATTTGATACCCGAAAAGAAACCATTTTCGATAAACTGCTCAACTGCTTTATTCCCCCTTATGATATGGTGAAGCTGCTGTTTGTCATCGGCATTGGCATGATTGGGTTCGTTATCACATCCCTAGTCGGGTTTTAACAAAACGGGAGGGTTTCAAACCCTCCCCTACGTAAAAAAATGATACAACATCTCAGCCGTTACGCCATGCCTTCTTCCGCTTTTAGCTGTGCCAACCGTTGCCGAGCCATTTGCGTGGTGGCATTGCCTTCCCCTGAAGCGGAAAGATGACTAATCAACAAACCGCCTGTTAGCACGGCACCCGCAATTAACCCTGCTTTGCCCACACCTGTCATGTTGGTTAGCTTTGCCTTTTGGGCAAATTCGGTAGGATTTAGGTGTTCCGCCGCATTCATCTTTACTTTGGCGACATCGTTGGCTTGGTTGAGCATCGTGTTTAACTCTTTGTAAGGATTGTTACCGAATTTGTAGCTATTTTTGATATACTCCCCTCTGATGGTTTTATCAACTGCTTTTACATCAATTTCTGCACCATTAGCAATGCCTAGCGTTGTCCTCTGTTTAGGTGTTAATTGACTGAGAAAGGTTTTTTTAGCGTCAGTATAGCTACTATGCCCTTCTTTTGCCCACTGGCGTTCCATGGCGATGGTGGTACCCCCTGCTAAAACGGCACCCGTTCCCCACAAAGCAGCCCCACGCCAAAAGTTCCCATTTTGAGCTTCTCTCCCAAACTGCTGAGCGAGCGCCTCTTGCCTAGCATCTAACCCTGTATAACCACCATAGCCCATGCTATTAGCTTGCCTAGCATCTCTTGGGTTACTATAACCGTTAGCTGAATAGCCTGTTACTCTACCTGTTGGATTGCTCATCGTGATTTCCCCCTTTTGTTTTTTTGTTCATTTTTATCGTTGCGTCTATCTGTTTGATGACTCATTTTTTAATCGACGCTAACACACCTATATCTGATAGCATAAAACCCACCCAACCCCCATCTTGTGCTAGTATAATGAAATTTGTACTCATGCCAATTAAAGGATTAACTATTGTCGTCATTTCGAGCTTGTCGAGGTCCCCTTAGACGCTAAGGAGATTCCTCGGCTACGCTCGGAATGACGAAACCAACCGTTGAAAGAGTCTGCCATGCCCACCGTTTCCCATACCGAAATAGCCATGCCTGCCCTACTGTTTTTAATGGGCGGCGTATTATTGTTAATAGCCCTAGGTAGCCAAAGCTTCAAAAAACGAGGGCTTTCCCCCGTAGTAGGTGAAATGCTGGTAGGCATGGCGATAGGGCCTTTCGGTTTTGGATGGCTTCAGCCCAATTTGGTACTTCATGTACTGGCGGAACTAGGCTTGGTGTTTTTGCTACTTGAAACGGGGCTAGAAACCCAAATTGCCAGCCTATGGGCAGCAGGGAAATCTTCCTTAAAAGTAGCCGTTATAGGGGTTGTTTTACCCCTTATTTTAGGTACAGGTATTGGGCTAGCGTTTCAGTTGCCCCTATTGACAGCCGTTTTAGTGGGGGCAACGCTTTCCGCTACCAGTATTGGTATTACCGCCAAAGCCCTGCAGGAATTAGACCTGCAACATCGCCCAGAAACAGCGATTATTCTGGGTGCAGCGGTGATAGATGACGTACTGGGCTTGCTGATTTTAGCCTTATTGCAAGGCTTGTTTTCATCGGCAGGAAAAGGAACGGAAATCGCCTTCACACTGGCTAATTTAATGCCTTTGTTGGGTATTATAAGCCTTGTTGCTATCGGCTATTGTGGCAGAAACTGGCTATTAACCGCTGTTTTACCGCAGATTGTTCGGGTAGGTAAGTGGTTCACGAAGAAATTAGTCGTCCCCAAAGATGGGTCTGCTAAAGAGGTTTTCATTTTAATAGGCGGTATGTTGTGCTTGTTGGCAGGGTTGAATCAAACCATCGGGCTTTCTACGGCGTTGGGGGGCTTTATGGTGGGGCTAGCCCTACAAAAATGGAGCAATAATGAACCTCGGTTACAGTCTGTGGTGCAAGAAGTAGGCGTGGTGGGCAGTTTGATGATTCCCTTTGCGTTTGTGAATTTGGGTATGCAACTCAACTGGAAGCAGCTAATTCCTGTTGATGCTAGCGTGTTTAGCCCTCCGTTGTTGTGGGTGGCGTTGGGGATTACCGTTATTGCCTTTATTAGTAAGTATTTGGCGGGGTTTGCCGTGCCGAAAGCCAACGGAATGAATCGGTCGTTGATTGGGTTGGGGATGATTCCTCGGGGGGAAGTGGGGTTAATTTTTGTGCAGGTGGGGTTGAGTGTGGGTGCATTGACTGATTTTTGGGCGAATGTGTTGGTGCTGGCGGTTTGTATTTCCACGCTGATTCCGCCTATTTTGCTTAAAATGGCGGTGCAAGCAGAAAAGAAGCAATCATGAATAGTATTTTCTTAAGTCGATTGTCGTTCCTAGCTTTCGCTGGTTGGTTTGTCAGGGGGCTGTCGTTTGACAGCCCCCCGACACCCCCCACAAATTCAGGGGCAAGCCCCTAAAAACCCCCGAAAAAACACCCCCTATGCCACCAGAAGGGCATTGACGGGGGATGCTTTTTTCGCCCCTTCGGTGGACGAAACGCTGTGCGAAAGACGCACAGGTCGTTCCTACCAGTTGGTCAATTTTTACATTATTAAAGGTTTAATGGGACTCAATCATCATGAAAAACAACCCCCTACATCCTGTTGCGGATTTGGAACAGATTTTAACCCATCTAAGGGCGTTTTATTTCCCGAAAGCCCCTGCATTGGCGGATTTATATACTAGGCTGAACGAAGCTAGAGCTTGGTTTAATGCGAACGTTGAAGGCTTTACGATGATTTTGGAAGATGTTTGGAATGAAACAACCGAACACCAAACCAGGATAGACTACCAACTCCGAAGCCTTACCACGAAAGATGAAAGCACTCCGCTAGCTAGCGATGTTTACGGCAATAGGCGGGATGCTAACGGTGTTTGGCATTTAGAGGCTTATCAGCAGTCGGTTTTATTTCTGGATACCGACCTTTCAATGGTGCGGTCTTTCCTACTAGCAAATGCCCCGAAAATGTAACTATTTTTAGTTGTATTTTTTTGAAAGCTATGCCATACTAAGTTTAGTTACAGAAAAAAGAGGTTTTATGTCCAAACAAGCCAAATTATTGGAAAAACTCAAAAATAATTCAGCCCTAAAATGGGACGAACTGGCAACGCTGTTGAAGTCTCTTGGGTTTGAACTAATCCACGAGGCAGGGTCTCGACGGAAATTTTGGCATCAATCTTCTAATACATTAATTAACTTACATCAACCGCACCCACAACCCGAACTTAAAAGGTATCAGAAAACATTGGTGCTTGAAGCCCTACAAAACGGAGGTTTTCTATCATGAAGTCAGATTTTTTAACCCACAAAGGGTATTCTGGGTCAGTTTCTTATTCTGCCGAAGATAACTGCTTATTTGGCAAAATAGAATTTATTAAAGATTTAGTTACTTATGAAGGCGAAACCGTTGCCCAAGTGAAAGTGGCATTTGTTGAAGCGGTGGAAGATTATTTAGCCACCTGCGAAACCTTGGGTAAAGAGCCTGAACAACCTTTTAAAGGGGTTTTTCAAGTGCGTACCAGCCCAGAGGTGCATCGGCAATTAGCTTTTTTCGCAAAGCATTCTGAAAAAAACTTGAATGAATTAGCCAATGAAGCGTTTCAGCAGTATTTAAATCAACAGAAGCTAAAACAACCCTAGCCCCTGTTTATTACGGATTTCTTATGTTTTTCATCCCGAAGGGTTGCCTCAATGCTATAATTTAACCGTGTCTAATTCGCAAAAATCACGATGTTATTTTTTCCTGTTGTTATAGAAGCTGTTTGCATAGTTGTCAAGGAAGTGCAATTTCTAGGAATGAGGAACGCAATGACGGGCGTGTAGATTAACTACATAACCGAATGTTGATTCCACTGGAATCATTCTGCCGAAGGCAGAAAATACCGCAAATGACAACGAAAGTGCCTTGATTGGCGACTATGCAGATAGCTTCTTAGAAAAGTGAGACCCCATTATGCCAGCTGTTACGCCAACAATTTTAGTTTCAGATAAATGCCCAACCAACGTGGATGTTACCACCGTTCTAGTGCCCGTATGGGGAGCAGAAGCCCCTGCCGATAAAACCGCCGAAGATGCCCCCAAGCCCAGCCTGCCAGAATCCAAAGCCCTCAGCTGCATGGCAGAAGGCATGGGCTTACCCATTTACGCAATCGCCGCCGAAGAAAAATTCACGGGCACGCTGGCAAAAACCCTCGTCTTTCGTATGCCTGAAAGCACCGAACACAAAATTAAACGCGTCGTATTGTTAGGCCTTGGCGAAGCTAAAAAACTGACGCTCGGCAAGCTAACCATGGCAATTGCCAGCGGGTTAAAATCCATTCAAGGGTGGAATGAAGACCTTCAAAAAGTCGCCATTTCCCTGCCTAAAGCTTATGAATTGTTTGGTGGGTCGTTAAATACGGCGGAGACACTGAAAACCAGCATTTCTACAGAAGAAATTACGCTAGCCGTAACCCGTGGTGTGTTTGCTGTAACCTACAAAGCCTTAGAAGCCAAAAAACCCGCCAAAGCCTTCGCTAACTTGGTTTACCTAACCCCTGAAGTAGCCACGGTTGAACAAGCCTTACCGTTAGCTATTGCTTTGAATGAAGGGCGTTCGTTAACCAAAGATTTAGTGAACATGCCAGCCAACACCAAAACGACAAAATCGTTAGTGGATGCGGCAAAGGCCATTGCTGATGAATTTGCTTCGGTTTCAATCACCGTGGTAGATGACGTGGCTTGGATTGAAAAAGAAATGCCCTGCTTCTACCAAGTAGCCAGAGGTAGCGTTGCAACCGACCCTCCCAAATGGATTCACTTGGTTTACAAGGGTGCGAACCCGACTCGGAAAATTGCACTTGTTGGGAAGTCCGTCATTTTTGATACGGGCGGGTACCAAGTAAAACCGGGCGATTCCATGGTTACTATGAAGGGCGATATGGCAGGTGGAGCAAGTGTTTTAGGCACATTGAAAGCCATTGCAAAAGTAGCCCCTGCCCACTTGGAATTGCACGTTTTCCTAGCCGCTACCCCCAACAAAATTGATAGCGACGCAATGGTGCCAGATTCAATTGTCAACACCACTTGCGGAAAAACCGTGGAAATTCGTCATACCGATGCGGAAGGGCGTTTGACCTTGATTGATGCGGTTACTTTAGCTTGCAAACAAGAACCTGAAGCCATTGTAACGGTTGCCACCTTAACGGGTGCAGCCATGATGGCGGTGGGTAGAACCATTGCCTTAATGAGCAATAACCCACATTGGGGCGATTTAGTGCATGCTGGGGCGGTTACGGCAGGCGAGCCCGTCCAAGCGTTGACGGTTACCCTTGAAGATTTTGAAAATATCCAATCCAAAGCCGAAGGGGCGGATTTACGCAACACCAACAAAGGCAGAACGCGTGGGGCTCAAACCGCAGCGGCGTTTGTGATGGAAGGTGCCGATGAGGGTGTTCCGTTGGTTCATCTGGATATTGCGGGTGCGGATATGACCGATGACGAGAAAGCGACTGCTTATTCTGTTGGTTCGTTAGTTCACTTTTTGTTGGCACTACCTGCCCAAAAATAGGGGGTTGTTCCCTTGTTAAATGCGATAGGTGTATTATTGCTTAGTTTGGGCTGAAATTTTTAGCTTCAAACCATAGGCAGTTGGCTAGCCACAGGCAAACTACTAGACCCCCGACTGCTCATTTCGGGGGCTTTTTGCTAGCCAAAAGTGCTAGATGCCCTTGATGCGATGGAGCAAGGCTTGGGCTTTAATACCAATTGACAATTTAAATAGCGTAAGCATGCAAACCACCCAGTAGGAACGACCATCGCATTTGCTCTGCAGCTGCCGATGCGTTCCGTCCACCGAAGGGGCAAAAAGAACATCCCGCCGTCAATGCCCTTCTGGTGGCATAGGCGGGTGGCGTTTAGGGTGGTTTTTCCGTAGGGGCTTGCCCCTGAATTTGTCCAAAAAAATTAAAAAGCGTGTTGGGGGGTGCCCAAACAGGCACCCCCCCGACAAACCAACCAGCTAAAGACTGAAACAACAATCGATGAAAGAACACGCTATTTAATCTGTGAATCGGCATCCAGCAATAAAGCACAGACAAAAAGGGGGGTTCAATGGATGGATTTCGCAGTAGCCAACTAGCCAAACAAGCGGGCGTTACGGTAGAAACATTACGGTACTATCATAAAGAAGCCCTACTACCCGAACCTGAAAAAACCGAAGCGGGGTATCGTATTTACACAACGCAGGATTTGTATCAAGTGTTGTTTATCAAACGGTGTCAAAGCTTAGGATTTTCCTTAAAAGAAATTAAAGGACTGATAGCCTTAAAAACCAATACCACAGCTTGTGCTAGCGAGGTAAAAGCATTAACCGTTAGTAAAATTGCCATTATCGAAGAAAAAATGACGGTTTTAGAAGAAATAAAAGCAACCTTAACTGGGTTAGTTCAACAATGCGATGGTAAAGGAGGCGTTTCGGACTGTACTATTTTGAAAGCGTTAGAAAATAATTAGGCAACTCTAATGAAAGGGAACTCCATCATGTCAAAAAAATCATGGGTTTATTAGTATTAACCATTGTAGCTTTAGGGTTTATGGCACCCACTTTACCTGCAATGGCAAACCACGAAGCTGGGCATAAATGCGAATGTTGTGGCGACCACTGCCAGTGCGAACCCACTTGTACTTGTACAAAATAATACCGCTCTAAAATAACCAAAATACCGCTTTAGTTGATGCACTAGCATTACAAAAGCGGTTTTTTAATTATTAGACCTCTTGCATGACTCGATATCTGGGGCATCTTTTTTGTCATTTGCGGTACTCCTTTGGTTATTTAGTTAGTCTAAAC
>JAPLIO010000027.1 GCA_026389055.1 Candidatus Melainabacteria bacterium
ATGTTCTTTTTGCCCCTGCGGTGGACGGAACGCATCGGCAGCTGCAGGGCAAATGCGATGGTCGTTCCTACTGGTTGCTTTTAACTCTTACGCTATTTAAATTGTCAATTGGTATGAGAGGGGTTTTTTAAGGGGTACGAGTGGAAGCCTCCCTAGCATTTGTGGGGGGTGTCGGGGGGGGCTGCCAAACAGCAGTCCCCCTGACAAACCAGCCAGCTAAAGCTAGAAACGACAATCGATGAGAGAATTTAGCATATCATTGACTTTCGTCTCGTCTTCATCAAACCGCCTTATCTGTTTTGTTAAGATACTCTCTTGTAATCACATCATCTTTAGTTTATATCTGTTAATAAAGGTCTCAATGAGGGTTTGCACAGTTCTAGTTGATGGTTGAATTGTTGTTATGCCCGAAGCTGTTGGAAACACATAGAATGAAGTTTTTAAATTTTCTTCCCAAAGAAGAAAAATTTTATTTGCTATTAGATACCCTCACGCAACAAGCAAAAATTGCTTCGGTTGCCCTGCATAAAGCCATTGTTGAAAGCGAAGATTCTTCGGTTTGGCATCAATCGCACGCCACCATTCACCAAGCCCGCTTAGAAGCGAAAATTGCCTTGCGTAGCGTGGTTGAAGAAGTTTGTAGAACCTTTATTACCCCGTTTGATAGAGAAGATTTACAGGAAATTGCTTCCGCATTGTACGCTATTTCTAGCTGTTTAGATGGCGTTCAGCAACGGTTGCACCAACATAATCTTCGTCCAAAAAACGGCGATTTTAACCGCTTTTCGCAAATTGTCGTGCATCAATCGGAATTATTAGTGCAGCTAATTTACGGGCTAAACCACAGCGAAAAACCGGAATTGCTGCAAGAAAAAGTGGCTTCGCTTTATGAACTAGAAGACCACGCAGACCAAGCTTTGTTGGAATTGGAATCGGCTCTGTTTCGGCAAAACCCCATTCCAGATGTACGAGAACTCATTCTTCGTAAAGATATATACGGACAATTGGAAGATATTACCGACGCTTACCGAGATGTTGCAGCAATCGCCTTACGCATTATTTTAAAGCATTCCTAAGTTTAGTAAGGGTTAAATAAAACACTGCATGGATCCGCTTTTTATTTTACTGGTTATTATTATTGCCTTAGCCCTCACGTTTGATTACATCAACGGGTTTCACGATGCGGCTAATGCAATAGCCACCGTGGTAGCTACCCGAGTGCTTTCCCCTAAAACGGCGGTTTTATTTGGGGCGGTTTTGAACTTTGCTGGGGCGATGGCGGGTACAGAAGTAGCTGCCACGGTTGCCAAAGGCTTGGTGAACCCCGCCGTTATTTCATTAGAAACTATTTTGTGTGCCCTAATTGGTGCCATTATTTGGAACTTAATTACTTGGTGGAAGGGGCTACCTTCCAGTTCTTCCCACGCCTTGATAGGGTCGTTAATGGGGGCGGCTTGCTTTTGGGTAGGTGGCGTTGATGGATCCGTTATTTATTGGGATAAAATTCTCCAAAAAGTGGTGATTCCCATGTTTTCTTCGCCTTTAATTGGGTTTTTCTTGGGTTATTTGGTGATGGCAACCTTAACAAAGATTGTCTATAAATATAGCCTTAACCGCATTAACCGAGTGTTTAAACCCTTGCAAATTGTTTCGGCGGGCTTTATGGCGTTTCATCATGGCAGTAACGACGCTCAAAAATCAATGGGGATTATTGCCCTTGCCATTATGCTTTATTCTCATCATCCTGTGGTGATTGATTTACTCATTATTCTGCCTTGTGCTATTGCGATTGCCTTGGGAACGATGTCTGGCGGGTGGAAGATTATTCGGACGATTGGTAGCAAGATGATTCGGTTACAGCCCATTCATGGGTTTGCGGCGGAAACGACGGCTTCGTTGTGTATTGCTTACGCTTCTCATAGTGGTATACCGTTAAGCACCACGCATATTATTACCAGTAGCATTATGGGTGTGGGGGCTACCAAGCGTCTTTCGGCGGTGAAGTGGTCTCTGGTAGGGTCTATTTTGTGGGCTTGGGTGCTGACGATTCCTGTTACGTTTTTCCTTTCAGGTGGGATTGCTTGGCTTTATAAGTGGGCACAAGCCTCGTTGCGATACCAATTCAATCATTAAATAGCGTGTTCTTTCATTGATGATTGTTCCTAGCTTTAGCTGGTTGGTTTGTTAGGGGGTGCCTGTTTGGGCACCCCCCGACACGCTTTTTAATTTTTTTGGACAAACTCAGGGGCAAGCCCCTACCCAACCCCCAAAAAGCCACCCCTCTATGCCACAAGGGCATGGACGAGGGGATGTTCTTTTTGCCCCTGGGCTGGTTTGAACTCTAACGCTATTTAAATTGTCAATTGGTATAAAATAACTAAATTCGGGGATTGAAGAACAGGAAATAAGTCTTCGGCGGTTAGTAACAAAGCAAGTGAATCAATAAGAGACATAAAAAAGCTTTCAAGTTCAGTAAGGGGCAGGTCTATTCTACTAACGTAAAAGAAATGTTACAGATTGTCATCAAAATGTAACAGAATGTAACAACCAACTTGAATATTTATGTTTTTATGGATAAAACAAGCAATTCAACGTAATAGCCTTGTTTTACAAGTAGTGAAGTATCATAAAAACACTGTTTGGCAACCCTTTTTTAAAAATAAATACATCAAACACCTTACATTGTTCTTCGCAAAATGGTATGATGAACGAGTTGCAAATGTTTATCCCCTAACAACAGAAGTTGAGTGGCTAACGTTTATCCCATTAGAGACTAGATGGTTTGTTAATTTAATCGTCTAATCAACTTGCAGTGTGTTCAGTGTTTACTAAAAAATCATGACTAACTATTAGGTTTTAAACAAACTAACCTATTAGTTCAATTGAGTTTTTGCTGTAGTTCTATACAGTGATTTCTTTTTGTGTGTGTTTATTTGTACGATGTTGCTTTTTAAAACAGGAGAAACGAACGAATGATGACGACGACGACGACGGTTACCACTTTGACGGGTACAAAGAAAAAGGGGCAAACGAACAAAACGTTTGAACAATTATTACATGATTTAAAAAATTCCACCAGCGAAAAAGTACGCTACAACGCTGCCAGAGTGATTGGCGAATTAGGAGACCCTGTTGGGGTTGGGCCACTAATTCAAGCCTTAAAATTTGATAAAAACGGGTCTGTTCGGTTGTACGCCGCACGGGCATTAGGCGAATTAGGGCATTGTAGTGCGACGTCTCATTTGATTGAATCGCTACAAGAAGACCGCAACGTGGATGTACGGGTTCGTGCAGCACGGGCGTTAGGCAGATTAGGTGGCGAAGAAGTGGTATTGCCTTTAGTTGAAGCGTTAAGCGACGACAATAGCCAAGTATGCGTAACCGCAGCTGATGCCTTGATTGAGATTGGGCCTATCGCCGTAAAACCGTTGATGGGTAGCTTACAATCTGACCGAGTCAACGTGCGTTGTGATGCCGCTAGAGCCTTAGGTGAACTAGGCGTTGCCGATGCCGTAGAACCGTTGCTAACCGTATTGAATGACGAGTGGGTCAACGTTCGTATTTACGCTGTTAATTCCTTAGGTAAATTAGCCAGCCCTAAAGCTACAATGCGCCTTATTGATGTATTGCTCAACCCTGAAGAAAACATTTTGGTTCGTTCAGGTGCCGCCGCTGCGTTAGGAACGATTCGGGATGCCAGAGCATTAATGCCGTTGCGTAACTTGATTGTTGCCGCCCAAGAATTAGGCGAAATTGAAGATACGGCATTGAAAGCCTACAAAATGATTATGGCAGCCAACTACAAGCCTGTTTCCGCTTCGGTTGTTGTTAAAACCGATGATGACGATATTGAAGAATAGTCTTCATCAAGGTTAAATGCTTTAAGCATGCAATCCCCTTTATCGTTTGCCGATGAAGGGGATTGTTTTGTCTTCGTAACCTTATAAAGCGTCGTTTTCTCAAATCGATTGTTGTTCCTAGCTTTAGCTGGTTGGTTTGTTAGGGGGTGCCTGTTTGGGCACCCCCCAACACCCCCC
>JAPLIO010000119.1 GCA_026389055.1 Candidatus Melainabacteria bacterium
AAAACTTGGATGGGATTGACCCACTAAAAGAAAAACGCTGGATGCACCATTATGCATTCCCTTCTTTCAGTGTGGGTGAAGTACGTCCGTCTCGTGGCCCAGGTCGTCGGGAAATTGGGCATGGTGCTTTGGCTGAACGGGCTGTTGCTGCTTCGTTGCCAACCAAAGAAGCCTTCCCATACACCTTAAGAGTCAATTCTGAAGTGTTGGAATCCAACGGGTCTAGCTCAATGGCTTCTACTTGCGGCGCTACTTTAGCGTTGATGGATGCTGGCGTACCCCTTCAAACCGTTGTGGGTGGTATTGCGATGGGTTTGATAAAAGAAGGCGATAGAGCCGTTATCTTGTCTGATATTCAGGGATTAGAAGATTTCTTGGGTGATATGGATTTCAAAGTAACGGGTAACCGCGAAGGTATTTCTGCCCTTCAAATGGATATTAAAATTGAAGGTATTTCGGTTGAGCTAATGCGTCAAGCCTTAGAACAAGCTCGTCAAGGGCGTATTCACATCTTGGAAAAAATGGCAGAAGCGATTACCGAGCCAAGAAAAGAACTATCCTCTTCGGCTCCTCGTATTATCACCATTAAGGTAGATCAATCTCAAATTGGTACGGTTATCGGGCCAGGTGGCAAGATGATTCGGAGCATTATTGAAACCACGGGTGCAACCATTGATATTGAAGATGATGGTACGGTTATTATCACTTCAGCAGACCAAGGTGGTGAACAAGCTCGTGAAATTATCATGAACTTAACCAAGAAAATCTTACCCGGTGAATACTACAAAGGCAAAATCAATAGCATTATCCCCATTGGTGCGTTTGTGGAATTATTGCCTGGTAAAGATGGTATGGTTCACATTTCCCAGTTCCCAGTGCGTATTCCTGCTATTGAAGCGGTTGTTTCGGTGGGTGATGAGGTATTGGTCAAAGTGGTTGATGTGGATGATCGTGGTAGAATTAACCTTTCTATGCGGGGCATAACCGATGAGCAACGGGCTGAATTTGGGTTAGACCCCTTTGTAATCCCTGATAACTTAGATGAGTATGTGCCAGCCCCTGCTCCTCCTCGTCGTGAAGGTGGGTATAACAACAGAGGCGGTGGCGGCGGAGACCGTGGGTCTCGTGGACCTCGCTACTAAGCTTTAACCTTACTTTTAAGTATGATGAACTCCCCTTTTTGGTTTTAAGCCGATGAGGGGAGTTTGTTTTTTAGTGTTTTTATTCAGATAGGTTGCTTTATATTTACAAAACGTTACATTAAACTACTACAATCAATCTCCCTGTTTTTACTTGGCTTTTAATCTCTCAAATGAAAAATATAACACAATACCTATTTTAGTTGAGAATTCTCATTTAAGAAGGGGCGTGAAAGCGTTTTAATAACCTTCCCAGCAGTTCTTGAAAGACATTGATTTCTTTCAACCTTGTTGATTTATTTGTTCTAAAGCGATGTTTATTTGTGGCTATAAAAGCCCACCTGAAACACTTGCAATAGACCCACACCGCTTCCGGTCTACCCGACTTTGGTGTTCGAATTGCCTTCAACTTCGCTATTGATATAGTCAACGTTGAACCGCTCTTCCTCACTCCAGCCGGTTTCTCCGAAAACGATGCGAGGTTCTAGAACCCCACATACCGTTCTAGGTTCGTACCGACTAAAGGAAACCAGTTTATATCATGTTTAATATTCAATTTAACCCAGCTGTTACCCCTCAATCCTACACCAAGGATGCTAAGACTGTTGCCTTGCGTTCTGGTACCGTACGAGATAAAGCTGTTAGCCAATCTCAAGATGCGTCTCAGCCAGTTGTTTCTGGTGCCGTGCGGGCGAAAGCTCCTTTACGTCAAGACCAGTTTCAACATAGCGTTGAAAAAGCCCCTTCGGTCAAGATGAGAGAAGGTAATGCCACCAATGGTTTAAGAACTCGTGCTAACGACGAAGAACGTTATGGCTTTGTTGAAGGCATGATGGTTCGTTGCGGTTCTATGATGAATGGCTTACTTCCTTAGCATTGGCTAAGTGAAAGCACGGGAAACCGTTGCTTATTTTAACACCCTGTTTGTTTTTATAAACAACAGGGTGTTTTGCTATTTAATTCTTTTTTTGCACCACCGAATACCATTTTCAAATGGGAATAGCGTTAGATGGATACTAGGCGGTAACAACGTCGATACTTCTATTTGAAATTGGTATAAGTAGAGGAACTCGCCTTGTGCCATCTAGTTTTTTTTGTATTTCAAGCGGTATGATAACAGTACAAAGTTATTTTTGATGTTGGTTAGCCTATTCAAACCCTGCAATTTTTGAAACCAATTGATTTGCGAGAAAGAGAGAGATACACCCTATGTGTTCAGCCAATTGGATAGAACCTGCTTTCATTACGGGAGACCTTGCTTGGATAGTCTACCCCATTACAACCGTTTATGGCTTGTGTGTAGGTAGCTTTTTAAACGTAGTAGGCTTACGGTTGTTAAAAGATGAAGGCTTCGTGCTAAAGCCTTCCTACTGCCCGCAGTGCGATACACCCTTGCAGTGGTACCACAATATCCCCGTATTATCTTATTTGTTTTTAGGCGGAAAATGTGGCGTTTGCAAAACGCCTATTAGCATTCAGTACCCGCTTATTGAACTGTTAACCGCTGGGTTATTTTGCCTAATTGTGTGGCAATTTGGCGTGGGCTGGGGTAGTTTAGCCTTACTATGGCTAATTGCCAACTTAGTAGTAATTTTAATTACGGATATTAAGGAAAGCCTAATTTTTACGCTAAACGCTTACCTTGCCGTGCCAGTAGGGCTTTTAGCCAATGCGTTGGGCATTCTACCCAAATCTGTTAGTTATTTAATTTGGTTCCCCAGTTGGATGTCCGAATCAGACACCCTGTTCGGCTTTCCATTTTGGAGTGCCTTGGCTGGCGTAGTGGGCTTTTTCCTAGCCTTTGAAGCCGTTATTTGGAGTAGCCGTTTGGTTGTTGGTGAAGATGGGTTCGGACACGGCGACACGTTGCTTTTGATGATGATAGCCGCCTTCATGGGGTGGGAAATGACCTTAGGCACCTTAATTGTGGGTGGCATTATTCAAGCGATTGCCTCCTTCCCCTACTTAATTTTCAAATGGGCGAAAGAGAAACAATCGAAGTTGTTACAGTTAATGGGTACGGCTATTACCGTTGTGGGTGGTTCTGCGTATTTAAACTATTTTGCCCCCATTGCCCCCATGGCAGATGGCAGACCGCAACAGTGGATTTTATGGGTCAATGGCGGTTTACTATTAGGTACGGTGGCATTAATGTGGTTTATCTTGAAGGAAGTGCGTAAGCAAGAAGCCTTTACTTCACTGCCCTTTGGCCCAGCGTTAATTGCGGGGGCGTTTGTCATGTTGTTCTTCGGGCAACCTTGGCTGGAGAAAGTGGTTCACTTTATTGAAAACTTCCACCTTTATTAAGTAGACCTCTTGCATGACTCGATACCTGGGGCATCCGCAGGGCGAGAAAACGTAGAACGTTTTACGTTGTCATTTGCGGTACTCAAATTCTTATGTACTTCTATGTACACCTCAAATTCTCCGTTCCTCATTCCTAGAATCTGCACCCACCTATCAAGCCATGCAAAAGGTCTAGTCGCTAAACGATCGCTT
This sequence comes from Candidatus Melainabacteria bacterium, assembly GCA_026389055.1. Classification (GTDB taxonomy): domain Bacteria; phylum Cyanobacteriota; class Vampirovibrionia; order Vampirovibrionales; family JAJTHC01; genus JACEUU01. The sequence continues at coordinate 3,639 of JAPLIO010000119.1, forward strand.
TCATCTCTGCTAATACGCGTTCAAATGCTTCGGCTGGCGATGCACTAGCGTAGATGGGTCTACCCACTACCAAGTGCGTAGCCCCTTGTTGTAAAGCTCTAGCTGGCGTCAATACTCGGGCTTGGTCATCTTGGCGTTTCGTATCATCCGCCAAGCGAATACCAGGGGTTATTTTCAAAAACTCTGCCCCGCAAGCTTTTTCAATCAACCCAGCTTCTTGTGCGGAACAGACAACACCTGCTAAACCCGCTTCCTGCGTGCGTTTCGCCAAATGCTCTACATACTGTTGAGGGCTTAACTCCCTCTGTTGTAAATCCGATTTCAGGGCTTCAGCAGTGAAACTGGTCAGCAAGGTAACGGCAATAATACTAGCTGGCGGATTCCCCAATTCTTCAGCTATAGTAAGGCTTTTCGCCTGTGCTTGTTGCATCATTTCAAAGCCCCCTTGGGCGTGTACGTTCAACAACGTAGCCCCATTGCGGATTAAAACTTCCACGGTTCTAGCCACCGTATTGGGAATATCGTGCAGTTTTAGGTCGACAAATACGGATAAACCAAGGGTTTTGAGGTGTTTAATAATGCTAGGCCCTGCCTCGTAAAACAGCGACATGCCTACTTTTACATGGGTTAGCCCGTGTGGTAGCAAACCCTGCACCAGTGCTAGGTTTTCTGCTACGGTGGGTAGGTCTAGTGCAACAATTAATCGGTCGTTGATGCTGGGGGTGTGCGGTGTAGTTGGGTTCATGGGTTATTAGCCTTTTTTGGGTTATTCAGGGGTTTGGGCTTTTTTAGCTTGGATTTTTTCATGCCAGCCCCTAGCCCACTGCTGGGCTTGCGTCAATTGTGCAGGGGTAAGTTTTCTAGCAAAAAGATCTCTATTGTGAATGTGATAACTACTTCCTTGAGATGCAGCTAAGCTAGTCCATACATAAGCCTGTTGATAATCCTGTGGTACGCCTTGCCCTTCATTATACATCACCCCTAAATTGTTTTGAGCATCTGCACACCCTTGTTCCGCTGATTTTTGATACCAGTAAACGGCTTTTTGGTAATCTTGTGGGATACCTTGTCCTTCACCATACATCACACCTAAGTTATGTTGAGCATCTGCACACCCTTGTTCCGAGGCTTTTTGATACCAATAAAGGGCTTTTTGGTAATCTTGCGGTACACCTTCACTTTTGTAGTAGATATTCCCTAAAACAAGTTGAGCTTTTGGATTACCCTGTTCTGCAGATTTTTGATACCAGTAAATTGCTTTTTGATAATTCTGCGGAACACCTTTACCTTTTTCGTACATCCACCCCAAATAACCTTGAGCTTCGGCATCCCCTTGTTCTGCAGATTTTTGATACCAGTAAACCGCTTTTTGATAATCCTGCGGAACACCTTTACCTTCACGATACATAATGCCTAAAAGACATTGAGCTTCGGCGTTGCCTTGTTCTGCTAGTGGCAACATTTTATCAAACCAACTTGGTTGAGAGGGTTTTTTAACTGGCATTGCTACCATCAATTGTGGGTCTTGTTTTATGGTTGGT
>JAPLIO010000218.1 GCA_026389055.1 Candidatus Melainabacteria bacterium
ACCAAGCACCAAGCACCAAGCACCAAGCACCAAGCACCAAGCACCAAGCACCAAGCACCAAGCACCATAAGCGGTTTAAAGGTTTTACCCTTTCTGAACTGCTGGTTAGCTTAGGCGTTTTAGGGCTGATAGCAGGGTTGACTGTTCCTTCTATCATCAATAGTATTGAAACGACGAAGAATAGAGCCAACCTGAAGGAAGCACTCCAAGTGGTTTCTGCTATTGTTCAAGCAGGTGTTTTAAACGGAGAGTTTCAAGCCTTAACTTCTTTTGATATTGCCAACCAAAATGGCGAAGGTAGTATTACCAATTACTTCGCAAAAAAATTAAATGCTAAGCAGTGTGTTAATGCGGATGGCACTAAAGATATTACTTCTGACGGTTGTAATAGAGGGTGGGCAAACTATCCTGCCACGGGTAATTACAACAACCATTATGGTAGATGGATTTTACCCAGTGGGGCTAAAATAGCCATGGATCAACCAATATTGGTTACCCAAAACTTTATTAGTTTCGATATTTTTGCCAATGCTTACAAAAAAAGCTATACCCATTCAGGCGATAAACCCGATACAATTTCAATTACTTGTAATTTAACAGAATCGCCTTATGCTCAACCTTATTCTCCAGGTAAAACAGTAAAGCCAGGTATGTGCGAAGCTTATGATGAGGGTTATTACCGAGATCAAATGAGTAAAGCATTAGGGTTAGATTAAAACGGCTTGCTATAAACCGTCTGCTTGAGCAATTCCTTAGCTATCGGAGACGTTTCACCCGCATAAGCTGGGGCAATAATCACCCTGTTTCCAATGGCTAGCTTTAATTGGTCTACTCTTTTTTGCGATAAGCGGGCGTTCAATTTCGTTAAATCTGCCAAGTTGGTAAACGGGCGTTGTTCTAAAATAGCGAGAGCCACGGGTTCGGTAACATCAGGTAGGGTTAAAAGCTGATTAAACGAAGCCGTATTAAGGTTCAATTGCTTGGGTAACTGAATGGTGCGGGTTTCGGCGTGATGCCAATTATAGCGGTCGTTGGTAAAATAGGGGAAGCGGTTATCATACGCATGGGCAAAGGGCAATGCGTAGCATAGTAGTAATAGGATGAAGAACAAGCCAAAAATAAATCGAAGGGGGTGCATGGTGATAGATAAAGCCTAATTTACGATTAAAAATAGTTTCTATCCAGATAAACACCCCTCAAGATTTATTGTGTCAACCCATTTCTCAAGCTTCCTTACCAACAGAAAAAGCCGTTTCCTTAGCAGGAGCAATAAACACACTGGTTTCTTGGCTATGGCTTACATGCCCTGGGTAAGAATGCGGAATAGCCCGTACAAACTTGCCCAACGTATACACCACTGGCACTTTCGCACTTTCCCGTGCCCCACTATAATAAGCCGCAAGCCCCGCCACAAACCCGATGGTTTCATTGGGTAACGCCTTCCCTGCATAAGGCGTACCAGCACACCGCACCACCACATGGGAACCCGCAATCCCTTCCCCAGCGTGGAACCACCAATCTTCAGACCGAAGGGCTTTGCCTGCTAAGTAGCCATTGGCTTGGCTACTTTTACCCACCCATACTTCTAACGTGGTATGAAGGTCGGCTAGGGTTAAAATACCTGCGGGCTTTTCGGGTTTTTTCGCTATTTTTTGGATTTTCTGTTTCTTCTTACCCAACGCTACTTTGGTTTGATGCTGAGACGAAGGCAATAACCCTGCCAATTCCCAATCTAAGCGTAAATAATCAAAGTCTGCCAACGTTTCAACGCCTTGCAAATGCACTTGTAAGGTTTGCAAGTGGTGTTGCTTCGCTTCTAATTGGGCTACTTGCGAAGCAAAATACGTTACCCTGCTATTCAATTTTTGCACTTGTTTATAAAGCCATTGGCTGTTTTGCTTCCACGTTTTGGCAGGTTGTAAGGCCTCAAAGGTTAAAACAGGCGTTTCCCCATCAGGGTCAAACACATTTTCAAGGTTTAGCTTGGCAGATTGCGGGTGGGTACCCACCAAAGCTTCCATGCTAAGTAACGTCATCAGCCAATCCGCTTGGGTTTGATAGTGTTGGGCTTGAGCTTGAATACTGGCGATATTGTGATAAGTTGCCAGTTGTTGGGTTAATTGTTCTAGGGCTTGGTTGAGCGGTTTCGTAAACTGTTTGTATACTTGCACAAACCGCTGTTGCTGAATATGCTGAAAATAGACGGCTTTCAGCAACTGCGTAGCAGATAAATACGGTTGAACCCCCTCAAGGGCTGAAGAGGGTTGTTGAAGCCAAACGGTAGGCAATGCCATAAACCGAGATTGATTCCCCTGTTGCAACACCACAAACTGTTTTTCTGCTAACGGGCAACGCACCCAATCTTCCAGCAACGCAAAAAACGCCTCTGCCGAAGAACTAAGGCTGGCGATGGCTTTTAGTAGGGGTTTTGAACATCCCCAAAAGTGAGCCTGTACCGTAGTAACCCATTGGGCGGGTGTATTGGTTTTTTGCAGAGCTTCCCGAAAGGCTTCCTGATGAGGAGAAGCCTGCACAAGGGTTTCCAATAATGGTTTATGGGTAGGTGTGGGGGGTAAGGCGTACAAGCCACCCACCCTTAATTGCCGAAGTCTACTCATGGTTTCTGTTACCACATTAAACAACCCGACAATTTTTTGCGTGGCGGTTTCTAACAGAATTAAATTGGTGAATCGCCCCATCAATTCTAGGGTAAGGGTAACGGGCATACGGAAGCCTAAATCGGTCATAGTGGTAAAATTTAAGTGCAGAATGGGTTCGCCTACTGTACCACTCAATCCTTCCAGTTTCGCCCCTAGTAGATATTTCTTCATAACAGCACCCAGCGGGGTGGTTCTGCCCTTACCGTGAACGGCTTGCAACTGTTGAGCATCGCCATTGTTAAGCCAACAGATAAAGGGGGCTTCTTTCCGAAGGCTGATAAACAAGTGTTGGTGTTCTGCTAACAGGCTACATTGTTGCGGGTTGGGCATCCAAAACGATAGTAAAAAATCATAGGCGGTTAGTTGATTGATTTTTTGGCATTTCGCCCCACGCACAATGGCTTCGCTAGCCAGAGCGAAGGCTTTAATCACCGTTTCATCAACTGCTTGAAGGGTAATGGTGGGCAGTGTAGCCGTCACAGAAGGATTCATAAAAAGCGGACTTTCAAAAGAGGGGAGACTCTACTTAGTTTAAATGAAAGGGGACAGATTGTCTCTCATCTAGTAGTATTCGATACGCTTTATTCCCATAAACAGGGTAATTTCAAGTTTTTATAGCATAAAGCACGAAATATTAGGTACAATAAAGTTATCTATCGCCAACCGCCCCGAAGCCAAAAAAGAGAGAAACTTGCCACCATGAATAGCCTTAACCCCATCGCTGAACAAACCCCATTTAACCGTAAACACACCCTACTAACCGATGCCCTTGTGCTAACGCCCGAAGGCTTAAAAAGCAAGCAAACCGTTCACATTAAAGGGGCTACGGTGGAAGCCGTTACGGCAGCACCGCCTTCCAATCTGTTATTGCGGGAAGATGACGTTCAGCTGATTCCCCTCAACGAAAACTTCCTCATCACCCCAGGGTTGATTGATATTCAAATTAACGGGGGCTTAGGCTGCGATTTCAACACAAGCTCTATCCCTGTAATTCAACAATTTTTGGCGGCTTTACCTCGGTTTGGGGTTACGGGTATTTTACCAACGCTTATTACGGCTCCGCATATGGATATGGTTACGGCTACCAACACATTTGAAGAGTTATTGCACCTTAACCGCTATTCTCATGCCAAAGTGTTTGGGCTTCACTTAGAAGGGCCTTACCTGAATACCCAAAAACGAGGCACCCATCCCGCCAACGCCATTACCCCGCCTGATTTAGAAACTTTGCAATTATTGCTTTCCCCCCAAGTGAAGATGATGACCCTTGCCCCTGAATGCGATACCGAATTCTTGGCGTTGGATTATCTACGCCAAAAGGGTATTATCACCTTTGCAGGGCATACCAAAGCCACAGCAGACCAACTAAAACAAGCCATAGTTCACGGCTTAAGCGGTATGACCCACTTATTTAATGCCATGGATGGGTTTACGCATCGTGAAACAGGCACGGCGTTACATGGTTTAAACATGAAGGCGTTAAAGGCCAGCTTTATTGCTGATGGCTACCACGTTCACCCTGATATGCTTCGCTTAACCTTAGAAACCAAAGGTATTAGCAATATGCTATTAGTTTCTGATGCGATGAATTTGGCTGGCTTGGGCGATGGGGCAAAGGGCTTCTTCGCCAACCAAACCATTCAAGTGCATGATGGCAGAGCCATTAACCAAGAAGGCAACTTGGCAGGTAGTACGCAATTTATGGATAGCATGGTACGCAACCTATTGAACTGGAATTTAGCCACCGTTGAAGAATGCTTTGAAATGGGCACCACCAACCCTGCAAAACTATTGGGTATTGAAAATACGGTTGGGGCTATTGCCGCTGGCTATCAGGCAGATATTGTGTTATGGCATAGGCCAACCATGCAAGTGTTGGCCACTTGGGTTGGTGGGCAACTATTATGGTGCGACCCTAAATTGATGGGCACCGCTTCTACCCCTGCGGTTCATCAATCAAGCGTTTCTCAAACGGCGTTTTCTGCTCCTTCTACTGCCAATACAACCTTATTAAGCCAAACAGGTGCGGAAAAAACCCCTGCTACTACTGCACCACAAGGGCTAGGTGCTTCGGCGGTTGCCAGTAGAACTAAAGGTTCGTTGCCTAAAGCGTTTGCTCCTTCTCAGCATATAGGACTCATCTAACGTTGAACGGGTCTGTTACGATAGGAAGTTCTGAAAAGGTTTCAGAAGGATGGGATAATGAGGCACGAGGAACGCAATGACGGGCGTTTACATTCAGTAAATAACCGAAATGTTGATTGCCCTGCAATCATTCTGCCAAAGGCAGAAAATACCACAGTAACAAAATTAGCACGCCTTATGGAGCCTTTTTCAGGGCTTCCTAAACATTTTTTTGTGGGTTATGAAGCCGATTGGGAACAAAAAGCCAGTCCTCTGCATCAACTGATTGTTCAAGGTATTTCTGGCGTTATTTTATTTCGGCACCACACCTCGGGGTTAGTTGGCTGGGAAGGTTTTGAAACGCTTCGCAACCAGCTTTGGCAGCTTCGCAAACTGGCTCATCAAGCGGGCAGCCCCCAATTTATGATTGGCGTAGACCAAGAAGGCGGGCAGGTAGAACGGTTTGGTGCTAGCTTTTTCCCTTCGTTTTTATCGCCAGCGTGTGTGGCTGAAGTTACGGCACTGAACCCCTCGTTTGCTACTAGGCACTACGCCTTGCTAGCAGAAGTGTTACACGTATTAGGGGTAAATTTAAACTTCTTCCCCACGGTAGATGTTAATTTAGATGAAAACAACCCCATTATCGGCATACGCTCGTTTGGTAATTCGGCTGAAACTGTTAAGCCACTAGCCTTACAGGCGATTGAAACACATCTGAAAGCAGGGGTGTTACCTGTTGTTAAACATTTCCCTGGGCATGGCTTTGGCACGGTAGATTCTCATCACACGCTACCGAAGCTTACTTATACCCCCGAAGAAAGTAGCGTGTTTCAAGCAACCATTACCGAAGGCAACGCCCCTGTTGTGATGGTTTCGCATGGGTATTACCCCGCCTTGCAAGGAACAAACCCGTTTCCCGCTTCGTTAGATGAACGCATTGTAACCACCCTGCTTCGGCAAGAAATGGGCTTTAATGGGCTTTCAATTTCCGATGACCTTGAAATGGGAGCGATTTTAGAAACGACAGACCCTCTTTCGGTTGTGCAACAAGGCTTAAATGCTGGGTTAGATTTATTGCTTTACAGGCAAGGGTCTCAAGCCATGCTGAACTTAATTACGGAAGCTCAACAGAAGATTGTAGCCAATGAGCCAAAAGAAACCGAGTTTCAACAGAGGCTAACGGCTTTGCAAACACAACACCCTACTTGCTTTTTGCCTAAACCGCCCCCTTGTACGCAAGCCCAATATGAATACTGGATGAAACAGGTACAGGCTTTAACCCAAGAAGCCGTTACCACTATTTTAGAAGCTTGTGGCAGCCCCAAGCTAGACCGTGAAGCCCCTATTTGGGTTGTGCTTCCAAATGCTGGTAAGGTATTGCCTCATTTTTCGGAAGATGAAACCACGCATGCCACCCTCAGCAGTTTGTTGGTGAAGGCGGGTTGTAACAGGGTGAAAACATCGCATTATAGCACGCCTGAAGAAGAAGCTTTATTGGCAACGTTGGTTTTAGCTGAACGGACTAAGCAGTCCAATTTACAGGTAGTAATAGCTACTTGGCTACCCAAGGTAGGTAGTACGTTACTTTCCACCTTAGCCCAAGCGGATTTATCTTCGCCATGCCAGCCCAAGGTATTTCATTGGGCGATTGGGGGTAGTGCCTTACCTGCCAACCCCTCTTTATCAGAAACATTGACGGAACTCCCCCTGTTTGGGTATCGCCCAGCATTGAAGCAAGCCGTTGTTAGCCAAGTTGTTGGTTTATAAGTGTTTTTAGATGGAAGTATTGCAGAGGTGGAAGGGACGGTTATCACGACTGATTGTAGTACTTTTTGCTGGAATTCCCCCGTTAAAATCGGAATATTTATGTTTTTTGGGTATTTTGGGGCAAATTCTTATCTTTTTTGAACAATTTTCAAAAAAACTATTGACCAACTCCCCGTTTATGAATTACCCTAGAACATAAGTTAAATGCGTTTGCAGAACAAATACAACAATGCCTGAAAGCCCATAAAAAAGTTTTTTTAGGTTCTCGTTTATCCCATCTGTTGTAGCATCGTGTTTTTTTGATTTGTTCCTGTGTTGTTAGTGTGTATTATACTGGAGGTTGCTTAGTCAAACCATGATGAATAAAGAAGAATTAGTACAAGAAGTTGCTAAAAAAACAAAAGTTTCTCAGAAGCAAGTTGCTGAAGTGTTAAACACCTTGTTGGAAACTGTTGAAGGTGCTGTTGCTGGTGGTAACAAAGTAACATTGGTTGGTTTTGGTACGTTTGAACCACGCCAACGTGCAGAACGTTCTGGCCGTAACCCTCAAAGCGGTAAAGAAATCACCATTCCTGCTAAAACTGTTCCTGCCTTTACTGCAGGTAAAAAGTTTAAAGATTTAGTCGCTGGTTAAGGATTACTTAACCCCTAACTTTTATTTTATTTTGAAGTCCTCTTTTTTTCAATAAAGAAAAAAAGAGGACTTTTTTATGTGAACTAGCACATCTTGGCTACTTCTTAACGTTTATACTAATACGTAGGATATTATTTTAGGGTGTTTTAAAAAAATAAATGGGGGATATCAATAGAATGATGGTCAATAAAGTAGATTTAACTGGGGCACTTATTCGCCCTCTAGGCGACGACCCCTATTACAACAATCAAGGGTTGGGTCGTCCTCAAGCATCCCCTTGGTGGCGAGACTATGCTATTCAACAGACAAACAACGCTCCTGTTGATAATACCGTTTCTAGCGGAAAGTTACTAGGCAGTATGGCTAGACAAAGCTGGCAGAACTTAACGGCTTGGGCTTCCCCTCGAAAAGTCAATGAAGCAAAGCAGGAAGTTGAAAAACCCACGGGCGAACTAGCCGAGAACCCATTTGATACGGAGAAAAGTGCCACTACTCCTTCAACAGAAACTAATCCTAGTACAGTAGCAGTAGCATCACAACCTGCGGTAGTTGAAACGCCACCACCGCCCACTGTTGCAACCATACCCCCTGTTACTCAACCCGTTATTACCCAACAACAAACTCTCTCTCCTGTTGCTCCTGTAGCAGCACTACCAACGCCTTTGCCGATACAGCAATCGACCTTAGTGCAACAACCACTCACAACGATGCCACAAGTATCTGTACTGCCCACACCCACACTGCAACAATCACCAGTGCTTACTGTCGGACAACAACAACCTATGATGGCTATACCCACAGCCAATGCATTGGTTAATCCTTCTGCTATGAACCAAGTAGCCATGGCACCCACTACCCCAGCAACTATTCAAGCTGAATTAACAGCTTTGCAAACGGAGAATCAAGTGTTAAAACAACAGTTACAACAGCTGATGATGGCGAGTCAATCGGCACCACAACAACAAGTACAACCAACATAAACAAGTCGATTAAATGGTGATTCGTGTTTCAATAGAGGATAGTTTTCAACGAGTATGGCACCCATCGTTCAACCCATCAATAAGGCTCAACCGAATGCTTTAGACCCTGCGGTACAAGGGTTTTTACAGCAACAGGGCATGGCAAACCAATCTGCTAATTGGTGGGCTGGCTATTTTAATGGGGTTAATCAGCAAGAAGCCAATATCGCTCAACCCACTAGTTTGCCTTACCCTTATGATAATCTTCAAACCGCTGCGTTAAGTGCGTTAGCTCAACACATGAAGCAGAACATGGGGCAATGGGTACAAACCGTTGGTAGCCAATTAAAAACAGGCTTTCAACAACTAAAACCATCGGTTAGCCCTGCTACACCACTGTCTCTAAATAACCCACCCCCTTAACTTATTTGCCCCAGCAACCTCCCACGGTTCAGATGAACCCAGGGTATACTAATTTTAATAGTGCGGGATACCAGCCCGTGCAAACGTCTAATGCTTCGTTATTGGCAAGTGCCTTCCCTGTGGCAACCCTGCCGAATAACCCGTTAATTTATGCCACTAATTCACCCAATTACACAGCCGTTTATGCTACACCACCCCCAATAGCCCTCAATAATAACATGCAACAATTGATGCAACAAAACATCGCTCTTTCGCAAGAAGGCTTAGCATTGGTGGCTTATTTGCAACAACAGCAACAGGTACTTGCTATGCAAAAGGTACAACAGGGGTTTCCTGCAACACCCACGCAAACAAAGCAATCCGCCCCTACTAGTGCTACAACGGCTTCTAGTGCTATCACATCAGCCACCAGCAATTCAGCCGATGCCAATGCCTCAAAATCATTACCAGCATCCCTTGGTGGAAAAATGGATGACTTAAAGCCAATTATAGAAGCGGCGGCAAAAAAATATGGGGTTCCTTCATCCCTAGTTGCAGCGGTTATTAAACAAGAATCTGGGGGAGACCCAAATGCCAAAAGTCCTGTTGGAGCAATGGGTGCCATGCAACTCATGCCTCCAACCGCTGAAGAATTAGGCGTTAAAGATCCATGGGATGCCAAAGACAACATTGAAGGCGGTACAAAATACCTTAGTCAACTTCTGGAAAAATACAAGGGTGATAAGACATTAGCGGTAGCCGCTTACAACGCAGGTCCTGGTGCGGTGGATGAATATAAAGGAATCCCACCTTATGAAGAAACACAAGACTACGTCAAAAAAGTGTTGGGTTATGAATCTCAATTAGCCTAATATCCATTTAATTCTTGAGTGGTTGTCGTTTGCGGAACTTTACAATGGCACAGGATATGAAGATAAGGGCGTTCCTTCGCCTTATGTGTTGGCAGGTACGAGTGCTTACCAAAAGGGGAAGTATGTAGCGGATGGACAGTATGATCCTAACCATGTTGATGAACAATTGGGTGTGGCTACGTTGATGACGAGTTATACCAATTCACAGATTAAATAGCGTGTTCTTTCATCGATTATCGTTCCTACTGGTGGGTACGACATTTAAACTTGGAAGAGGTATGATAGTTTTAAAAGTTTTAGGCTGGCCGTTTGTTGCTTGAGCAAACCCATGCTACGCCATAGCAGAGTTGATATAAACTAAGAGTATGATTATTTTATTCAATCTGCACGCCTTTAGAAGAGTTGCCTTACCATGCCTAACAAAGCTAAACCTAAAAAACCCGTCATTCCCGTAGCACTCAATCATCAGCAAGCCCCATTTCCTGCAACGCCAACGCCCCACAAAATTGGGCTGGTGTTTTTCAACATGGGTGGCCCAGATAGCTTAGATGCCGTTCAACCCTTCCTCTACAACCTATTTGCAGATAACGACATCGTGCAAATGCCCATTCCCCCTTGGTTGCAAAAATTATTCGCTTGGCGGGTTTCCCACAAACGCAAAAAAGAAGGTAAAGAAAATTATCATAAAATTGGCGGTCGCTCACCCATTGAACCGTTTTCTCGGCAACAAGCCGAAGGTATTTTAGCCCTTGTGCAACCCCTATTAGCAGAAAAAGGCTTTCCCCCAGCCAAGTGCTATTTGGCTATGCGGTATTGGCACCCTCGGGCAGAAGCCACCTTGGAACAACTAAAAGCTGATGGCATCACCCATGCCATTTTAGTGCCACTGTACCCCCATTACAGCCTAGCCACCATTGGTTCCAGCCTACGGGAATGGACGCAACTGCTTGAACGCCCTGAAAACAAAGCGTTCGCTAGCACCCTACAACAATCGACGCTATGTTCGCACTATGAACACCCGCTTTTCTTGCAGGCGGTAGCGGAAACCATCCACACGGCGTTTGCTGAAAAAAGCTGGAGTTGTCCTTCTGAAGAGGTATTGCTGGTATTTTCAGCTCATGGGTTACCTATTTCTTATGTGGAAAATAATAACGACCCGTACCCTCGGCAAATCAAAGCAACCATTGATGCGTTAATTACCCAACATTTTCCTAAAAACAAGTGGCAACTTTGCTGGCAAAGTAAGGTAGGCCCACTGGAATGGCTAAAGCCTTACACGGAAGATTTGATAGAACAGTTAGCCATTGAAAAGCGAGATAATGTGTTGATGGTGCCGATTGCCTTTGTTTCAGATCATATTGAAACGTTGTTTGAACTGGATATGTTGTATGTGCCGTTGGGGGCTAAGCATGGCATGCAGCATTATCATCGGGCAGGGGCGTTGAATAATTCGGCTACTTACCAGCAGTGTTTAGCCCAACAGGTTATGCGGGCGGTGGAAACCCCTAACCTCTGTAAGATTGATTTTAACCAACCTGTTCCGTTGGGTGGGGTTTGTTCTTCAGCTATTCGGTAATGTTTATACCAATAAATAGCGTCATGTTGAGCGAATGCGAAACCTCTCCTTTGTTTGTCTAATTGTCTAAGGGGATTCTTCACGTTCGTTCAGAATGACAAAACACGTTATGTAATAGACCTCTTGCATGACTCGATAGGTGGGTGCAGATTCTAGGAATGAGGAACGGAGAATTTGAGGTGTACACTATAGTACATAAGAATTCGAGTACCGCAAATGACAACGAAGATGCCCCAGATATTGAGTCATGCAAGAGCATTACATTGAAATCTCAAATATGTATAAAATGTTACAATTTTTGGGTAGATGATTGCCTTTGCATGGTGTCTACGCAACAATAAGCGTAGATTTAAATGGGGAAAATTTTTATATCGCATCAAATCAAAATTTTTCGTTTTTAATCTTTATAGAAACAGTTTCACTGTTCCGTTTTTTCGCTTTTAACCGCTGGTTTACAGGGCATTCACTAATTATTATGTCGTTTCAATCTTTCTTGAACTCTCAACTTAAACTCGTTTCTCAGGTTCTTTCTACCTCTCGGTGGTTTGCCTCTGAACATGTTATTCTAGCCACCTTGTTGTTGGCAATTACTTTTTTATCTGTTGAAACGCTGGCTACGCACGAGTATAACCCTGAACCTGTTGCTTTAATGGCAAAAGTAAAAGCCCAAACCACGGTCGTTGTGGCTCAGGCAGTACAAGTAGCGAATCAAAAATAACTTAGATGCTGTTTACAATAGCGGGCTGGTGGTGCAGATTCTAGGCACGTTGATTGTTTACAATCATTCTGCCAGAGGCAGAAAATAACGCAGAACCGCAGTGTATACGGAAATACATGAGGATTCGTTGATTGCTCTGCAATCATTCTACCGCAGGAAGAAAATAACACAGTAACAACGTAAAACGTTCTGCGTTTTCTCGCCCTGCGGATGCCCATCAGAGCGTTATTGTAAACAGTATCTAATTGGTTTGTAAGTAGTTGCGTAGGTTATACGCCCCTTTACTACTTCTGCAAAGTCTTCTTAGTTTGTTGATGGCTCTGGTTTCTATTTGCCGTACCCGTTCCCGAGAAACACCAAATAACTGACCAATTTCTTCCAATGTACGACGGTTCCCATCGGCTAAACCGAACCGTAATTTCAACACATCCCGTTCTCTCGGGCGAAGCATCAACAAAATGTGGAATACATCCTGCGTGAGCGATTCATTCTGCACCCGCACTTCAGGGGCTTCGAGGGTTTCATCCACAATAAAATCTGAAAGTGAAGACCGTTCGTCTCTCGTGTTAAGGGGCGTTTCAAGGCTTAGCGTTGTTTGGGTTGCCCGTAAAACAGACCGCAATTTTTCAACAGGAATTTCCATCCGTTCGGCAATTTCTTCTTTGGTTGGCGGACGATGAAGCTGGGTGGTTAGTTCCCGAGTTGCCCGTTTTACCTTGCTCAATGTTTCAATCATGTGAATAGGCAGGCGAATGGTTCTGGATTTTTCAGAGATTCCCCGAATAATGGATTGTTGAATCCACCAAGTGGCATAGGTGGAAAATTTAAACCCTCGCCGATAATCAAATTTTTCAGCCGCTCTAATTAACCCAAGGTTGCCTTCTTGAATTAAATCTAGGAAGGAAAGCCCTCTACCAATGTACTTTTTGGCGATTGAAACCACTAAACGCAAGTTGGCACGCACTAATTGGTGTTTGGCTTGGGTATCCCCATCGGCAATGCGTTTGGCTAATTCTAGTTCTTCATTAAGTACCAGTAATTTAATTCGTCCAATTTGTTGCAGATAAATTTTAACGGAATCATCTGCATTACTTTCTTCGGTGGGAATAAACTCTGCTAAAGCAGTGAGTTCTTCGGCGGGTTCTTCTTCTTCAAACCGAATGACTTCAGCATCTGGCGAATTAGAGGTGCTAAGCGTGCTATTGGCTACGGCAAATGGGTTGCTACCTGCTTCATCATCAAATAATTCGTCGAATGAAGCGGTTGTACTGCCACTGGTGTTTTTATTGTTGTGGCTTGTGCTGTTTTTATAGTAAAGGGAGGAGGCGGGCGTTTGCATGGGAAACTATCCACTTTCTAAATTCAACGAACGAACATATATAAAATTGAAAGAAATCTACATTGGTGAGATGCAATTGATTATAGCAAGATGCACCTACCTTCGTTTTCCAAACCATCCGAATGAAGGGTACGAGCATTGAGGGGTGAAGAGGAGGGAGGTAGACAATCTATTGTTACGAAAAATTTACAATTGATTGTGTGCGGTGTGCGGTTGATGCCTGAAGCAGTTGTTGATAATTAATACGCTTCATAACAATAATGCGGAAGGTGCATTCTACCGTTATTGGTTGAGATTATCACTGGTTAGTCGTAGTGCGATGTTCTTTACATCTTAGGCGGGCGTACACAGAGGTACTAGTGCGATGTTCTTTACATCTTAGGCGGGCGTACACAGAGGTACCGCCCCTACGGCTCTTCCCCCTCTCCTTTTGGGAGAGGGTCGGGGTGAGGGTTTTTATACCCATTCAAAGTTTGAATGGGTATAAAAGAAGTTACGCATACAAACCATAGCAGGGATGTTTCATGTTTTGGGAAGCCGATGACTCGTTGTTTGAACCGTTGCCTTTGAATGGGGCGGAGGAAGAAGCCTTTGTGTTGCCTTCTTTTCTTGAAGCAGAAAAGAAGACGGAGGCTTCTATTGCTCAAACACCGTTGAATGTGTTGCAATCTACCTCGGATATTGGGTTGCCTGATGCCATTGATACCAACCTTTCTTGGGTGTTTACTCGGCAGGAACAGCAACAGTTGGAAAGTTGGTGGCAACAGGCGGTGCATTTGAAGCGGGGGCGGCCTTCCCGTAAAAGCCAAGTGGGGTTGCCTACGGATACTCGTACGGTGTTGGGGGCTTCTGGGCGGTTACGCTTGCGATTGACGGAATGGATTGAGCGGTATTATAAGATGAATTTGCGAGAGTTTGCGGATTTGACGGGCTTTCCTTACAGCCAGTTGTTGTATTGGAACCAAGGGCGTTCTACCCCGACGATGGCGAGGTTTTTGGCGTTGTTGAATTGGTTTAAGGAAGGGGATATCCGAGATTTTTTCCAGATATTTTAGCCCCCTCTTGTTATACCAATTCAAAGATGGGATAGCGTGTTTTGTCATTCTGAACGAACGTGAAGAATCCCCTTAGACAAACACAAGAGATGTTTGGCATTCGCTCAACATGACGCTATTTAATCTGTTAAGTGGTATAAAGGGCGTCTACTTTTCATTAAGCACATCGCAAAAGCTTACTACTAAAAAGTAGTTAATTTTAACCTATCAATCGTTAATCCTAACCTAAAAAGTAGTTGGCTTTAACCTGAAATTCAGTTAAACGTTTCAATAGCGTTACCCCTGTTCAATCCATCAACGGCTATCGTAATAGTAAAAACGCCCCTTGGCGTTGCCAATCGCCCGCCCTAAACGACCAAAACCAATCGGGGTGCGTATCCGTAGCAAACGGCATTATTTCCACCTGCTCTACCCCTATTGATGCTAACTGTAACGCATTAACCAATGGCACACTCGCATGCCATTTCTGGGTTTGCTCATCCATACTAGCCCAAACCTCTAAACAATCCCCTTCCCCTAAGGTCGTTTTTAATTGGTCTATTACCTCTTCTCCCACTTCAAAGCCATCAAAACTTAACGCAGGCCCAATAACGGCAATCAATTCAGTTACTTCTGCCCCTTGAGCCACCAAATGGGCAGCCCCTTTTTTAGCAAGGCTTTGGGCAGTACTTCGCCAACCACAATGCAACGCCATCCCTTGATGAATATCTGGGGCATACAGCAAAATAGGCGTACAATCGGCACTAAAAACCACGGCGGGCAGTTTCGGCACATCCAACCAAATAGCATCCGCTTCAGCATGCACCGTTTCAGAGGCAGTTAGCCACTGGCTACCATGCACTTGAGTAGGGTAACGTAGCGTATCAACCGTTGCAGGAATACCCAATGCGTGTAGCCAATAGGCTCTATTCTCCAATAAATCTGCCTCACTTAACCCAACACCCGCAACGGGTTGGGGTTTGATAGAAAAACCATAGGCTACTTTATCTGCATAGGCATCTAATAATTTTGATCTTAATTCTTCTGCGTAATCCATTAACAAACATCCTTTATGATGGTTTTTTTAACGGTAATATTAGGACTTTGTAAATAAAGTGGTGCCAACTGTTGCCACGTTACAGGGGCAGGGCAAACCAAACTTAATGCTTCTAAAGCAACAGGGGCTAACTCTTCAACGGTGATAATAGGCAAGGGTTGTTTACCCACCACCGCTAGTAATGATTCATTCACAATCAACCAGCCTTGCTGTTGAGCAGGAGCGTGGATTTTCAACCAGTCATCCAGCATCATAAATTGCGGTGCCTCCCAGCCTGCAGATTCCCACCAAGTGGCGGTATACAACCGATTTTGTTTCGCATCCAACAGAATGGTTAGGGAAGCGGGGGGGGCTATCTTATGGGATAAGACGGCTTGCAGTCGTACACGTTCAAACACCGTAACAGGTGTAATGGCTAAAGCAGGCATCCATTGCCCTAAAGTTTTAACGGTGGCTAACCCCGCCCGAAGCCCCGTAAAACTACCTGGTCCAATACACACGGTTAGACGGCTGACTTGATGCAACTGAACCTTGGCTACCGCACAGGCTTCTTTCAGCAAAGGGACTAATAAAGCAGAATGAGACCGTTGATTGGCAAGAGGTACCTCATATCGAAAGAGCCACTCCTTGGTGGTTTCGTTTTTTAAGCCAAACAATAGCTCAAACCCAGTGGTATCCAACACCCAGTGGAGGGTATCCGTTGAAAGGGTAGGGGGTGTCATAGGGGCAACCTCTGTAAACTAAACCACTCATACTGCCTAGCGGTTGATGGCTCCTCTTGCGTGTTAGGTGCTTCATGCAATTGCAAATGATGAGTGATTAAAGGCTGAAAGGCACCTGCCACGACGCTAGCCCATTCGGCTAAAATTAAGGTAGGGGCTTGGGCTTGTAATTCCAGCAATTCTTCTACCAGCCAATGGGTACTTTCGGTAGTAGGGTCGGTTTCGCTAAGCCGATAAAAATCAACGTGCAGCAATTGTGTAATACTTGTTGAGTTAGCGGGTACTGTGTATTGATTAAAATAGACGTAAGTGGGACTGGTGATACGGGTTTGAATACCCATGGCTTGCCCAATGGTACGAATAAGCGTCGTTTTACCAGCCCCAAGCCCACCTTCTAAGCTGATAATGGCGTTAGGGTGTACTACGGTTAGCAAAGTGGAAGCCAATAACGGTAATTGGTCTTCGGCTAGCGTAAAGCCTTGTTGGCTTGGCAAACGGGGTGTAAGGTAGGCAGAGGGCATAATTGCTAATTTCTAAGAGGTAATAATGTGTTTATAGTTTACCTGAAATGAGGGTAGGGTTCAATGCTGATACCAATTGAATCATCAAATAGCGTGTTTTATCATTCTGAACGAACGTGAAGAATCCCCTTAGACAAACACAGGAGATGTTTCGCATTCGCTCAACATGACGCTATGCCTATTTGAACATCATCGACGGGACACCATAGGGGATGTCCTCGTGGCATCCCGAATCATGATTTTAAGCTATTTAATCTTTCAATTGGTATAAGCTAGCACAAAAAGCTCCATGAAAGGGTTTTATGCTGATAGCAGGCTAGGTTTTCTGCAAAACTGTGTGAATTAAGTTTAAAGTATTTAGGGTTTTAATCAAAAAAATTAAATGATATTAGGGTAAAAAGCATCGCCCGTAACGGGGGTGATACTATTAAAAGGGATAAAGGGGTATAAACTATGATGATGATGGGCTTTGGCGGTATGATGAACGCAGGCAGTATGGGGATGCAAAACCCCTATATGATGCAACAACAAATGGCAATGCAACAACCACCAAGGGTGGGCGAATCGCCGTTTCCGCCACCCGTGCAAGGCAACCCCTACGAACCACAAAAAAAAGAAAAAGAGAGCTTATTTAAACTACCCAATGTTTCTATGCCCAATGCGGATTGGGGCGAAGTAGCCTATAACAGTTCAATTGCCCTTGGTGCAGGGGCCGTTGCAGGAGGCGTTTATGGCGTATGGGAAAATTATGACCAAGCACCCAAAAAAGGCTACGAATATGATATTAAAACAGGAGGAAACGTAACCCACAAGCAAGAGATGGTTCCTCGAACCGAGGGCTCTTCTCTTGCTTCTCAATCTCATGTAAAAAGTGTGAATGGTAACTTAAATGCTTCCATGGAATTTGGTTACCGTAAACCTGGTTGGTTTAATAAAGGCAAAGGGAACGAAATTGAAAGCATTCAGTTTAAGGTAGACAACAACACAACTGGCAAGAATATAAACGCCGTCTTACAACGTGAAGGGTTACGCAAACAAGATTTTCGATTAAAACTTGATGGGGAGAATCTCTCAGTTATCTACAAACAAAATCAAGCAGGGCAGTTTATTCCCCACAAGGTGATTGACGACGCAGGGAAAACGCATCATTTAACAGGCTGGAGACCTTCAGTTGATTATAAGCAAAAAAACTACTTTTTATCTAAAATGCTAGGAGACTTGCCTGAAGACGCCATTAAAACAAAAATCCCACCCAACAGTGTTGGTAGGCAATTATCAGGGAAAGCCCATTTCAACCCGATGGGTGGTCGGTTTGGCGGCTTAGTAACGGCAGGGGCGGCTTTGAGTGCTTTAGCCGTAGGTGGCTATACGGCTTGGAAAACCAGTCAGCCTAAATCATCGGAAGAAATTCTAAAATCCTTACCACCGCAAGGAACGTTGTTACCAGCTAATGACCCAAGGCGGATTGAGCAAGAGAGGAACTTAAACTATCAGGGATAAGCCCTTCTTTCCAAAGAATGGCTTTTTCCACGCCTAAAGAAACCGTTTCCCAAGGCAATAGTTCGGTTTCGGGGCGTTGACGTTCGCCATACCAAGCCACGCTAGGAAACGCTGCCACTTTTTCCTGCTTTAATTCCTTTAACGCCCTGTTGATATGCCCATGAGACCCACCCAATTGCGTAAAGCGTTCCAAAAACGGAGCTAAGCGTCTATCGCCACGGCTAACCATTGCCTGAAACGTATCCCACTTAGTGCTGGAAGGGCGGAAATCTGCCACTTGAATAACGCCTTTGCGAAACTGCTCCATCCGCTTTTTTAGGATGCCTTCAGTCGGGCGTTCCATCCACTGAAACGGCGTCCACGCCTTAGGCACAAACGAACTACACCCCACCGAAAGCTTCAATTTGGGTGTCGCTTTTTTCAACCGACGAATTAAGTCAATCGATTCCTGAATGTGGGCATCTGTTTCATCTGGCAAGCCAACCATATGGTAAAGTTTGACGCTTTTCAAACCTGCTTCGGCTGCTCGTTCCAACGCCGTGAAGATAGCTTCTTCTTTAAGATGTTTGTTAATTCTACGTCGAAGCCACGGACTACCTGTTTCTATCGCTAAGGTGATGCTTTGGCTACCACTATCGGCTAAGGTTTTACACATTTTGGCAGTCAGTGTATCCGCCCGAACCGCTCCGCTACTAATTTGAACATCGGGCAAGTCTGCTAGGGCATCGCACAAATGCGGGAATTCGGGATGATCTGCCACTAAAACGCCCAAAAGCCCCAGTTTATTGGTGTATTTCAAGCCATGGTTGATGGTTTCCAACAACGCCCCAACTTGCGGGCTACGAGTGGGAAGGGTGGAATAACTGGCTAAACAAAACCTGCACCTGTGCGAACAGCCTCGCATGACTTCCACCAAAAACGACCGTCCGAAAACAGACGCATCACTCAAGATGGGACTGAAAGCGATTGAATTTTCTAATGAAGCCAACCATTGTTTTTTGGTTGGGAAGGGCAAATTGGGTAATGTAGATTGCATGCCCGTAATCGCCCCTGTGGGATGTTCGTATTCAACGTGAACAAAACTGGGTACATAAACGCCTTGCACTTCGGTGGCTAGGGCTTCTAGCAGGGCGGGTTTGTTGTGCCGTAAATGTTGATTACGATGATACGCATCCATTAAGTTGCCGAGCAGTTCTTCGCCTTCGCCAATGAGGAAAAAATCGAAGAAGGGGGCGTAGGGTTCGGGGTTGGTAGTGGGTACGGGCCCGCCAGCGAACACGAGCGGAAACTTATCGCCATGCCTATCTTTGGCGTACAGGGGGAAGTCTTCCGCTTGAAAGCAGCGGAGAATTTCTAAAATATCGAGCTCAAATGAAAAGGAAAACCCCATTAGCGGGTATTGCCGAAGCTGGTAGCCTTTGCCGTAGTCTTCCGTAGCGAAGCGAACGGGTAGGGCTTTGGGGTGTTTATCTAGCAGGGCGAAGAGGAGTAAATAGCCCAAGCTTGCCATAGTGATGGCGTAGCTGGCGGGGTAGCACCATGCCACGGGTACGGCATCGGCAAGTTTGGGTAAATCCACCGTGTACAAAAAGGTTTCATCGCTATGCGGTTGGGGAACGGCTAAGTTGTAGTTGCCTAGCGTAGAAAAATTTCCAGCAGGGGAGGGTTTCATTGATTATCTATCATATTATCAGGTTAATTATCGAACATTTTTTCAACGATAATAGGAGTAAAAGCTTGGAGTTGTCTTTCTGCGATGGCTGTTAATTTTAGAAATCGGTCATCTATACTGATATGCTCATCAATCAATGAGCTATTGATATTTTCCAAGTTGCTTAAAATCAATAGCTCTAAATGGTCAGCATGGTCTCTCATGTTACCTTCCAAGGTAGGATTTCTCTGTTTCCATTGACTGGCACTACAGCCAAACACAATATGATTTAGCATATCAGCTTCTGTAGCATAAACTACTTGTTTTTGGTTGTTAGCCATGGACTCTATAATACGATTACGTTTAATTGCATCTGTATGAAGCCGATAGTTCAACTTGGCTAAATTTCTTTTTAATTGCCATTGTTGTTCAACTGCTTTAGCTTCTAAACTTTTTAAACGTTCAAATTCTTTAATGATATAAAGTTTAAAAACAGGATCTAGCCAAGCACCAAATTCCAGAGCAATATCTTTGTGAGCATAAGTACCACCATACCTGCCAGCTTTTGCAATTATCCCAATGGCGTTAGTTAGTTCAATCCATTTTTGAACAGAGATAGAAAAGCGATTGAATCCCGCTTGGTTTTTAATTCCCTCGAATTCGAAGGAATTAAAAGTAGGGTTAAATAAGCTTTCCCAAACGCCAATAAACTCTAATAGACCTCTTGCATGACTCGATAGGTGGGTGCAGATTCTAGGAATGAGGAACGGAGAATTTGAGGTGTACACTATAGTACATAAGAATTCGAGTACCGCAAATGACAACGAAGATGCCCCAGATATTGAGTCATGCAA
>JAPLIO010000193.1 GCA_026389055.1 Candidatus Melainabacteria bacterium
GCATTACCGCTATTGTTTAAAACCCCCAAAGCGACGGATGATAATGCTGCGGCTTCGTTGGTACGGGGGCTAGCGTTATCGTTTTTTGTAACGGCGGTTGTTTCTGTTGGCGGTATTAAGGGGTCTGAAATTTTATTTTCAGCCATGGGTTGGGCAACGCCGTTAATGGGCGATATTAGTGCCTTCTACCGTTTACATCCTGAATGGGTGGCAGTTAACTTGTTAATTACAGGACTATTGCTTTGGTTTTCAGAATGGCGAAGCGATGTGGCACATAAGAAGCAAGAAGAAGCCTTATTTGAAGGGACGCAACCACTATTAGATGAAGATACCCCCATGAAATTGAGCTTAAAGCAAGCTTTTACGATTGGGTTTTTCCAGGCGTGTGCCGCAATGTTTCGGGGTATTTCTCGTTCGGGTTCCACCATGGCTTCTTCGTTGTTGGTGGGATTAACTCGGCAACAGGCTGCTCGGTATTCCTTTTTGCTGAGCGTGCCTATTTTTGTTTCCGCAGCGATTTATGAATTTTTGAAACTAGCCAAGTCTGGCGTTAGCTTTGAAGGGCTTCCTTGGTTGGTGATGTTAGCGGGTGTGGCTAGTTCCGCCATTGTGGGATATTTGTGTATTGCTTGGTTTATTAAGCTGATTAGCAAAGTTTCGTTGACGGTATTTTCTATTTATTGCTGGATTGCAGGCACTGTTTTATTGATTATTCTACCGAAAGTAGCATTGTAGTTGATGATACCTATTTCAAAGATTGAATGTTATTACTCGGTGTAAAACGCTTAAAACAACAACAGACCGAAAACGATTGTTTTCGGTCTGTTGTGGTGGAGGAAATCCCCGAAATTATCCGAGCCATACAAGAATAACAGGGAATTAACAGGGAAAATACCAAAAATCAGGGCTGTAATTCGAGTGAATACCCAATTTAGGATCTTTGAAATAGCCTATAGATAAGGCTTTAAAGAAAGCCCCCCCCCAAAATATCACTAAATTTTTCAAAAAGGAACAGGGAATTACATAGAAGTATCAGGGAATATTTTTACAAAAAATATTCCCTGATACTTCTTTCTATGTTAAAATTAACTCTTTCATGATACTAATCTACAGAGGTATGTCCTATGTCCGTTTTTTCATATGACTTGGGGAAAGAGAGCATTGGCTATTGTGTTCGTAACGGTTACACCGTGCAGGAAATGGGCATCGATTTGGTCGATTCAAGTCATGCGTCGATTACAGAGCGTGGCTTAAGTGGTCGTCGTCGGGCGATTCGTACCCGTTTGGCTCATAAAATGCGTGAAACTTGGTTTCGCTGGTTTTGGACGGAAAAGCTGGGACTTGCCGATTTACCCGCAGAAGACAGCCGTTGGAGCAAAGAATTTAGCCGAGACGGTATTTTGTACAACGGAGCTTCCATTCGTGTGGCGATGTTGCAGGGTTTAACGAATCAAGACGAGACTAAAACGCCTTTAGAAGACTGGCAATTATTCAAGGGGATTTGGTCTCTCATTCAACGTCGGGGGTATGATGCTGGTGTGGCATGGGGCGAAAAAGAAGCGAAAGAAGGCGATGACCAAAAACTGGTAGAAGATTATAAAAAGAAATTAACGGATTCTCAACTCGTTGAAACCTTTCACTTGCCTGCCTATTTGGAGACCTTTCGTTTGGGGGTGTGGCATCCGATTTCACCCAACACGATAGAATGTACCCAAGGGGCTTCGCCTTTAAAAGTTCGTAATGATAAGAGTTCAGCCCCTCGGGAAATGGTGGTTGCTGAACTCAAGGCGTTGGTTTTAGCATTGAAAGACTTGCGTACGAATAATATCGCAGTACAAGAATTGACCTATGAGACGCTTGCTTATGGTGATGCTCAAACACCCTATGCAAGTTATTACGCTTGTAAACCGAACCCTCCTTTGGCTATTAAGCCGTTTAAAAAATTGAGAGGCTCGTTTAAGCCTTACAAAACACGCATCAATGGCGACTGGTTCCCGCTTGAATGGGAAGGCGTATTGAGTCAAAAAACGCCTCGGTTCGACAATCGCATTTTGAGCAAATGTGTTCTTTTTCCTAGCTATAGTGTGGCTAGAAATAAGATACAAGAAGGCGAAAATTGGTATGATGTACCGATTCACCAAGCCAAAGCCCTCATGTTTCTGAAGAACATTCGTTTTATGCAAGAAGTCATCGGGGATGAACAGCAAAAACACTTTCATACAAGAGGACTCACTGCTGACGAACTCAAAACCACATGGGAGACTTTCTTAGAGAAACCAGCACAAAGCATATCTGCAACTTGGCTAAATGCTCACTTACCCAAAATTACAGGAGCTTACTACTTTGACAATAAAGATGCGAGAGACAGGCAATACCAAGTCTTCAAACCTGATACGGGTTCAGGACGTTCACGGTTTAGCCGACCTGCCGCCACGCTTTTGAGAGCCTGCCTGCTTTCAGGCTTAAGCCCACAAACCTATGTGGATGATCTACTCGATAAAGGCTACTACCCTACTGAACAAGGTGAGTTTAAGCCTTTACAACCCGATACTGCTGAAGGAAAACGCCGCGGCTTAACGCCTCAAGATTTGTACGCTTTTGCTAAACGACTCGGTGGCGAGTCGTGGGACAACATCCATATAGCAGACAATCGAGACGATTTTGACGGTTGGAATCAAGCTAAGCGTGAAGCGTATATAGAAAAAGTTCTGATTGGCACTTGTATGAATAATGTGGTGCGAAACCGCCTACAGTTGTTTTATGGCGTGTTTAAAAATCAAGTGGCTTCCTTTGGTACGCCTGAGTATGTGGTGCTGGAATTTGTTCGTGGGGATATGTCCATCACCCAAAGCAAGAAGAAAAAAGACGACTACAACGCCTTTTTGAAAGCCAACACCGAAAAAAATAACCGTCTGCGAGATGAACTTAAAAAAGCGGGCATCTGTAATGGGCAAGGGCAAGTAGCGGGAAAAGATATTCTACGCCTACAACTGCTTGAAGAACAAGGACGCCATTGTTTGTATACAGGACGTCCGCTTTCCATTGAAGACGTTCGTTCAGGGGGTGCCGATATTGAACATTCGGTTCCCTTTAGTCGATCAGGCACAGGAAACCGAGTCAATCTTACGTTGGCGGATGCCCACGCAAACAAAGAAAAAGGGAATAAAACCCCTTACGAATATATGATGAGCAAAGGGCAAGAAGCCTTTAACGCCTTTGCGGCTCGTGTCATGGCGTGTGATTATTTACCCAAGAAAAAGAAGGAACTCTTACTTTCGCCTGATGCGGAAAGCTTGGTTAGTTCCTACAACGGCTTGGCGGATACTGCTCACATTTCACGCTTGGTACAACAAGTTGTGGCAATGTATTGCGGTAAAGGCTTACAAGTGAAAGATCAAGACCGTTTCGTGTATGTGATGAACGGGCAAGAAACCTCACAAATTGGACGCCACTTGGATTTATATAAATACTTGCTAGACGATCCTGAAAGCATTGGAGAGCTTGAGCCTGAAGACCGTGTAAAAAAGTTGAGGGACAACCGTAAGCACCACGCCTTAGATGCCTACATTATTAGTTGGTACAGAGAATACACCCGACGTAAAACGTGGGTGAAAGACGAAGACACAACGGAAGTGCAAAAGTGGTGTTTTGATCCTGCCGAAGTCTCTGAAAGCAAGGTGCGTGAAGTAGGGCGTGAAGCCTTGGAACAAGTCATTCCCAAGTACATTAAACGAAACAAGGCAGAACTGGACTTGGAAGAAACCTACTACGGTATTCGTCATGTACCTGAACAAAAGGCGTATTTTGCCGTTAAGCGTGTGAATTTTGAAGAACTGATGCTTAAAGCACCTGATGCTAAAAAGCGAGAAAAAGCCTTGAATGACTTAATGGACAAAGCCATTACAAACGCTTTAATGCCGTTTGTGAATGACACCAAACCTGAATGGGACGCTCGTATTAAAGCCTTCAAGCACCCACGCTTTAAGAACACGCCGAATAAAGTGATGAAGCGTATTTCTACTATTAAAGAAGGCGATTTGAAGACCTACGAAAACGGACGTATTCACGGAGGCGAATACTACAACCTAGCCAAAACGGTGGATGCAACCGCTCCGTTGAAAAACGTACAGTTAAAGCGTCCGAAAGCCAACATTGGTCAGATTTTGTATTATGACGAAAAGGGCAAGGTAAAGGTGCAGGTCGTTTATCCTTATATTGGTCTCAAGCAAACAATGAAACAGCTGAAAGAAAAAGGCTATAAGCTGTATAAAAACGGCATGGTTTTTAATTCAGGTTGCTTGATTCATATTCCTAATCCAGTACAAAAGGGTAATGAAACCTATCAAGGTATTTATTCGCTTACTTCTATTCTCGCAAGCGGTCAAATTTTTGTAAAAAAAGTAGGACATAAAGAAGACGGTTTTTTAAGCTCTGCTTCTCAATTAACCGAAGCTCAATTTGAAGTTGTAGAGACTTAAAGAACCCCCACTTTCACGCCGAAACGTATCCTATTGTGTAACCCAACCAAAAAGGATACGTTTTGGCTTGTCTCATCATATTATTACCATTAGCAGCATCGGCTGTAAGCTTAAAATTGATAGGGGCTTACTGGTTATCTCCTTCCCCAAAGAAACTTACACGCCTGAAGGCAACCTGCTTGAAAGCACGGGTATTCCCTTTGAAGAAATACGAATGGTAGTGCTAGCCACGCCTGCCGTTTCAATTACAGGGGTTGCCATTACCCAATTGGTGGAAGCCAACGCCGCCATTCTACACTGTAATAAAAAGCATCAGCCAGTGGCATGGACGCTACCCACCTTTCAAAGCAAGCGGTACACACTCATCAACGCCCAGCTACAGCTAACTGATGCAACACGGCAAGCCCTTTGGCACCGTATTGTGCAGTGTAAGGTTTATAATCAAATTGAAGTGCTCAAACGCCTAGGGCTTGATGCAGGAGCAGCAGAACTGCAAGCCATTATGGAACGTCCGCAGTTGGATGAAGCCAATGCGGCACGGTGTTATTGGAAGCATTTTTATGGGTCTTTGGAACATTTAAACGTTAAAAAACGCCATAAGCAAGGGGCGGAAGATGTTGTAAACGCTCGGCTTAATTATGGGTACGCCATTTTAAAAACGCTCATTCATAGGGCGTGCTTAATTAGTGGCTTAATGCCCTTTTTAGGGTTGCATCATCAAGTTTCTTATAAGGGGCAACCCTTGGTTTATGATGTGGTTGAACCGTATCGTCCTTATGTGGATTACGCCTTGTGGCATCATGTCATTCAAGCTTCCGTGGAAGAATTGGCGGAAGAAGCCACTTGGAAAAATTGGTATAAAGAGGCGATGCAAGTGTTGCAAACCGTTCGGTTGACTGATGAAGCAGGCAAGCCCCAAAAGAAGTTGGTGGATGTGGTTGAACTGACCATTAGTAGCTTGGGGCGTTGCATGGAACAGCATAGTGTAACAGGGTTAATTTTACCTGATATGCGGTACGCACAATTTTAATAGGTTTTGTATTTTATCCATTACTAGGCTTAATGTGTAAGCAGAAAGGGCTAATAATGGCTAGAATGGATTACCAAATGGGCTGGTTGATGGTGATGTTTGATTTACCAGTAACGGAGAAAATTCAGATGCGGGCGGCAGTTCAGTTCCGCAAATTGTTGTTGGATCAAGGCTTCCAAATGTTGCAAGAAAGCGTTTATGTTCGGCATGGTGTAACGCTGGATAAAGTGGAAGCCTTACGAGCGAGAATAAGGGGTAGAGTACCAGAGTGGGGGAGTGTTATTTGCCTTTTTATTACGGAAAAACAGTGGGCAAAATCAGAATATATGGTGGGGGCGGTTGATTTTAGATACCACAAACGAGCGGTGGCGGGTGATGCGGTTGCAGAGCAAATGTTATTATTTTAACCTTTTAACAGCATAAATAGCTCCTACTTTGAATTGAGGAGCTATTTATGCTAAAATTTATATATAAAACATGCAATCGAACGTATAAAACAGAGGTTCAAAAGATGTTTGCTCAGTTCTGGCTAAGCCCCTTTAAAAGACTTGTGATATATATACTATCTTACACCAACTGTAACGGAATGTAAACCTATTATATCACAAGTCTTTTAAAGGGGGAGTCAAAACAC
>JAPLIO010000141.1 GCA_026389055.1 Candidatus Melainabacteria bacterium
AAAACGGTTTATAGCCGTAAGGTCTGTAGAATACCCAAAGTTACACACAAGCAGAAGAAAGTGAGCTAAAGCTATCATAAATAAAAAGTAGAGGCTAATCAATCAAATACGCCGCCTAACCAAACTGCGGAAGGTACATTCTACCGTTATTTGTTGAGGTTATCACTGGTTAGTCGTAGTGTGATGTTCTTTACATCTTGGGCGGGCGTACACAGAGGTACCGCCCCTACGGTATTCTTTAGATAGTTTTATGTAGGGGAGACCCTTGTGGTCTCCCGAATCAAGATTTTATGACGTTTTAAAGTGTTTCCGTATGATTGTTATGAAGCGTATTTAAACTAGAGCTTACCAACGCCAGTTTTTAACGGTATCTACCACTAAGGCAACATTTTCCGTTGGTGTTTGAGGCAACACCCCATGCCCTAAGTTGAAAACGTAATGGCTACGCCCCCCTTGGGTAATAGTGGCTTCTGTTAGGGCTTTCAGCTTGGCTTTATCGCTCATAAACAACGCCGTAGAATCTAAATTACCTTGTAAAACGGTATCCTTAGCAAACAACGACCTCGCATCAGTCAAAGTGGTTAGCTCGTCAATACTAAACGCATCCGCATTAAGGCTTGCCATAGTGGGCAATAACCCTCTGGAATGCTTCACAAATAAAATAACAGGTACGGTGGGGTGCTTCGCTTTTAACGCATCAATCACCTGCCTTTGATAGGTTTGTACAAACGCTTGATAATAAGCCGTTGGCACATTGCCCGCCCAAGTATCAAATAATTGAATGACTTGAGCTCCTGCTTGAATTTGAGCATCGCAATAATCAATTACCATCGCTGTGATGGTTGCCAATAGCTGATGCAACGCTTCAGGTTGTTCAAACAACCATTGCTTAGAAAACCGCCCCGTCTTCCAGCTACACCCTTCTAGGGCATAACTAGCTAAAGTCCACGGAGCCCCCGCAAAGCCAATTAACGCAATGCCCGTATGCTCCAATTCCCGACGCATCAGTTGAAGCGATTTCATTAAGAAATCGCAATCGGTAACAGGGTCAAAAGAATGTAATCGTTTTAGTTCATCTACTTGCCGAATGGGGTTGGCAAACTGAGGGCCTTTTTCGTCGGTAAACGCTAGTTCTAGCCCCATGGCTTGAAGGGGAATGAGAATATCTGAAAAAATGATAGACGCATCAAACCCAAATTGTTGAAGGGGTTGTAGCGTTACTTCTACCGCCACTTCAGGCGTATGGCAAATTTCCAAAAAGGAGTGGCGTTTCCGCACAGCTTGGTATTGTGGCATGTATCTGCCCGCTTGCCGCATCATCCAAATAGGCGGACGCTCTAGGGTTTCGCCTTTTAAGGCTCTTAACAGTAAGGGTTCGGTAGGGGTATTGGCAAACGGGGTTGGTAAGTTGCCCGTAGGTTGATAGCAGGTAGCGGTCGTCATCATAGTAAGAGGGTCTCTTTTAAAATAGTGTAATCAAACGAGAGGAAAACGAAAATGGCGTGATTAGGCTTTGTCAATCACCCATGCGGCAAAAAGGAAAAGGAGTTGTAGGATTAGGGCTGTTAGGGCTAACCGAATAAAGGCTCCCTTGGGGCTTTTAGGGTTTTGGGGTGGTGCTAGCAGGTAGGGAATACCGACGCAAGGCATGGCGAATACGGCACTTAACCAAGGCAGAACAGGTTTTTCGGTTTTTTTGCAGTACCTGTAGCAACTCAACAAAAAGAAGACGTTTGGTACAAGAATAATAGCCAACGTAAAGAGAGGGTGCCGCATGGGCAATAAAGCGGGTAAATCTAACAAAAACATCACGTTTTACCTTCTAAAATAGGTTAATAACACCGATTTTATAAGTATAAGTGAAACATACGTTGAACCGTTATGAGTTTTTAGGGTTTACCAAGGGGTTTGCTAAAGGATTTTCTATTACCTGTTGTACGGCGTGGCTTTGCCCTTGAAATAGTTTGATAATAAGGGCTTCAATACCTGAAGGCCCAGCAACCATTAAGCCACCTAATATAACGATAGTCAGAAAAAACGTACAAAGATATTCGTAAATACCTCGCTGAACACTAATGCGTTGCATGGGGAAATGCCGAGAGGCAGCTTCACTGGCTTGATGAGGGGCTACAATTGGGTGTGATTGTTGTAGTGCCATGAAGACCATTGCTCTCTTTCTATAGTGGTTGCTCTCAATTTTTTATCACTCTCTTGTATGCGTTCACGTTATTGTGTTAACGCATACAGTTCTTATCGGAGGTTGAAAGCTAGAGGTAAAGGGTATGGCACTTTTGGTAACAATTTCTTCATATAATACCGATTCATCGTTTTATAGCAATTGACAGTTTAAATAGCGTAAGAACTGAAATCACTCAGTAGGAACGACCATCGCATTTGCTCTGCAGCGGCCGATGCGTTCCGTCCACCGCAGGGGCAAAAAGAACATCCTCCCGTCCATACCCGTAGTGGTATAGGGAGGTGGCTTTTTGGGGGGATTTTAGGGGGGTACCCCCTGAATTTGTGGGGGGTGTCGGGGGGTGCCCAAACAGGCACCCCCTGACAAACCAGCCAGCTAAAGACTGAAACAACCATCCATGGAAGAACACGCTATTTAAAACGATTGCACCTTCGCTGAAGGTAACAACGGTAAAAACTTGGGAATCAGCGATTGAAACGCCTCGGGGCTTCCTGTTGTCCACAAAGTAACCAGCCCACAATCATTCGTTGTTTCTTCTGAAAAAGGCAAGCCAAACGCCGAAGCAATTTTTTCTGCCATAACCACTGATTGGCTAATTAACGGCACTTGGGGCAACCGTCGCTGAATATCATCTGCCACAAATTGATAGTGTGTACAGCCTAAAATAACCGCATCCAAGGGGTGTTGTGCTTGTTGCAGCGGTAACAGTAACGTATCCAACAAAAGCGGTACACTAGGCACTTCGGCTTGTCCTTCAATGCTAGCCGCCAATTGGGGGCAAGGCACCCCATAAAACTGATTTATCGCCACTTGGCGTTGGGCTAACAATTGCGGATACACCGTTGATTGAATAGTTAATTCTGTTGCCAAAACCCCTAGGGTGATTGCCTTTTTTGTTTGATGCCATCCTGAGATACTATCCACCGTTGGGGTAATAATATCCAACAGTGAAAACGAAGGCTTAGCCGTTAATTCCCAAGATAAATGAGCCATTACTACCGAAGCCGTATTACAACAAAGGGCGATAGGCACCCCCTTGCCCCAACGGGCTTCAAACTGGGAAAACAACGTGGTTAAGTGGTCTCTCAACACGGGAACAGATTTTGAGCCGTACGGCATAAAAGCCGTATCTGCTATGTAGTGAATGTTCAGTGGCAGTTTTAAAGAAAGCAGGGTGTTAAGAACACTTAAGCCTCCTACACCAGAATCCATTAAAATACAGGTTGGTAAAGGGGTCATGAAAGCAATCGTCATCATGGTATTATCATATCATCAATTAAAGCACGGATACCCTTGAACGCTTCAGTAGCGTAAGAAACAGGCCAGCATTACCCTTCTGTGGCAGCAGGCACAAAGGCAAAGGCTTCTAGCGTTTCAAGCGAAACCACATCCAACGTGCGTTCATGGGTGGCATTCAAAATGACAGGGCAAGCCATGCCATCATCAAACGCCTGTTTCCAACGGGCTGCACAAAGGCACCATTTATCGCCCGCTTTCAAGCCAGGAAATTGGTATTCAGGCATAGGCGTAATTAAATCATTTCCCATGCTTTTAGCATAAGTTAAAAAGCGGTCATCCACAATCACACACACGGTGTGAATACCTGTGTCTAAGGCATTGGTATTGCAAAACCCATCCCGAAACCACCCCGTCATGGGTTGGTAGCAACAGGGTTGCAAAGGGGTACCCAATACATTTTTTGCTTGGTCAGTCATCATCATCTAATCCTTTTATTAAAGCTTCCTAAACATCTTTTTAAAAGTTTACCATAAGCAGACCATAATAAAATGACCATTTAAAGACAAGAACAGAATCCGCTTTTGATTTATACTAATAGGTATCTTCACTTATCTCAATGAAAGAGTTAATCGCTTTGCCTGAAATTGCTACCCAAAATGAGACGCCTCTAACCCCTGAAACGACGGTTTTACCGCCGTGGGAAACCCTCCTGCAGGGAATACCCGATTTTCAAGTACGGCCTGTTCAGCAATTGATGATGAATCATGTTGCCGAAGCTATCGAACAAAAACGCCATTTGTTGATAGAAGCAGGCACAGGGGCGGGGAAATCGTTCGGGTATTTGGTGCCGTTATTACTGAAAGCCGAACGCCCCATCGTCATTTCAACGGGAACCATTGCCCTGCAGGAGCAATTGCTCAACAAAGATATTCCGCTATTGGCGAAGGCTCTGTATGGCGATGAAAATGCCTTAACCGCCAAGCTGGTGAAGGGGCGTTCTAACTATTTGTGCATCAATAAGTTGGAAGAAGTAGAGCAAGGTTTAGGCACCGTTAAGCATAACGAACCCACCGAAGCCAAACGCTTACGCATGGGTATTCAGAGCCTTAGAAACGGATTGTACGAAGGCTGGGATGGCGATAAAGCCACGCTGGATTTTCAACTAACGGGCGGGCTGTGGAATGAAGTGGCTAGCGAAACCGAAGAATGTTTGGGGTGGCGGTGTCGGTTTTACGACCAAAACCCTTATCGGCAAGCCCGTGAAGCCCTAGAAAAAGCGGATATTTTAATCGCCAATCACGCTATTTATTGTCAAGATTTGTTGAGTGGCGGTGGGCTACTACCCCCGCATGATGTGGTGGTTTTTGATGAAGCCCATACCCTACCCACTTACGCCTTGAATGCGTTTTCAACCCGCATTGGGCATTTTAGGGCGTCTCGATTGTTCGCTCGTATTCAAAAAAGATTGATGCCTATTCCTGATAACTTGCTTTGGCATTTGAAAGATGTAGAAGCCCAATTGCTCCACTGGGTGTTGCATCAAGCTGGCACGAAACGAGAATTTCGGCTTCGCCCGTGTGAAGAATTTTACACGTTAGCCAAAAATTTGCAAAGCATGGTAATGGAAGTGTTTGAATGGGTGAACCAGCTAGATTTAACCACTCTGCCCAGCCTTGAAAACACCGAACAAGCCGAAAAAAAGAAAAACGAGCACCTTAAACTAACCGAACAATTACAATCGCTTGTTGCGGCGTGGGATTTATTTATTCACCAAAGCCAGCACCCTGTTGTAGGGGCTGGGGGCGGTGCCAGAGTTAATTGGGCGGAATGCAGTGCCGAAAAACTAAGCTATACCCTTATTTCAACCCCGCTTTCCGTGGGCGATTATTTAAAACAAAGCGTTTGGTTAGAAAAAACCAGTATTTTGACTAGTGCGACGCTGGCAGTGCAAAATCAGCTAGGCTTCTTTAAACAAACGCTTGGGCTAACGGGTAGTGCCGCCTCTGTACCGCTTTTTCACGATGAGGAAGAACCTGACGCATCACCTGCTAAGTTGGTGCATTGCAAAGAAGTGGTGTTGCCTACGCCTTTTTCGTACGAAAAACAGTGCTTATATTACATCCCTTTTACGAGCGATATTCCTGAAATGCCGACCGATACGGGCTATTGGCAAGCTTTAACCGAAACCATGCTAACCTTGTTGGAACACGCTGAAGGCAGAGCCTTTGGGTTGTTTACTTCTTACCAAGCGTTGAACCACGTAGCGGAACGGTTGGTGCCACGCACGTTGTTCCCCGTTCGGGTGCAGGGAGATTTACCTCGGCATAGGCTGATTGAATGGTTTAAAACCACGCCTAATAGCGTGCTACTGGCTACTGCCACGTTTTGGGAAGGCATCGATATACCGGGGGAAAATTTGAGTTTGGTGATGATTGATAGGCTACCGTTTACCAGCCCTGAAGACCCTGTGCATCAAGCGACGGTGGAAAAAATGAAGCAGGAAGGGAAGGATTGGTTTCGGGGGTATGCCTTACCGCAAGCGGTTATTCGGCTAAAGCAGGGGGTGGGTCGGCTGATACGCACGGCTTCTGATGCGGGGGTGGTTGCTTTGTTGGATACTCGGTTGCGGAGCAAGGGGTATGGAAAAAACATTTTACAATCGTTACCCAAAGCACCCCAAACAGGCAGTATGGCAGATGTTCAGCAATTTTTTGAAGGCTTGGCTAAGGGGAATAATGATTAAAACTGAAACGGAGACTTCTTCTGGGTAAAGGGGTTCGGCTTGTTCTTAGCATCCATACTGGTGGCTGGTTTTGCAAACGGCGAAGCCTCCTTCGGAGGAACACCGAAAGAGGAAGGCGGTAATAATAAAAAGTCGGTACTTGTCGGTGGTATGCTGGTATCTGCCGAACTTGGTATGGGCGATGGTGGCGGAAAGGGAAGATTGGTCGGCGGTAATACCATAGGCTCAATAGCCGTGTTTTGCACCATAGGGGGTGGTGTTGGTAGGGGGAAAGTAGCCATGGCAATAGGTTTTATCGCTACAGTTGGTGGAGGAGGGGGCGGAGAAGCGGGTAAAGCCGTCGTTTGCTGTTGAAAGCCTCCATCAAAAACAAACGCTGTTGAAGCCGTTGGGTTTTCAGTTGTAACGGCTGTTTGTAGCATACCAATAGCGGGCTTAACAGGTGCTTCAACAGGGGCAAAAAACATATCAGCAAAGGTAAACACATTAACCAGCGTTTCCTTCCCTCTAATACTAATTTCTCCTAGTGGTACAACAGGCACGGTCATATTCATATTGGTACAGGTACGCAGGGTTGTTTCACTAAAAATTAAAACCGTTTTAAACGCCTTGGCGTGGTCCTGCAACCGAGAAGAGGTATTGACGGTATCGCCAATAGCCGTGTATTCCAGCTTTTGGCTAGGGCCCACAAACCCAACAAACGCCGCCCCGCTATTGATTGAAATACCAATACTAAAGGGAATGGCACTTTTTTTATTCCACGATTCCGCAAACTCATGGCTGGCGGTAACCAAGTGGCGGGCTGCCCGAATCGCCATATCCGCATGCTGATTAGTTTCCATGGGGGCACCAAACATAATTAACGCCCCATCGCCCAAGTATTTATCCACGGTGCCACGGTATTCTGTTACAATGCGTTCTACTTGGGTATACCATGCGTTTAGCATATCGGTTACTTCGCTGGGTGCCAAGCCTTCTGAAATTTTGGTGAAATCTCGAATATCCACAAACATACTGGTGATAATAATCCGACGTCCACCCGCTTCTAGCTTTTCTTTCCGCCGAACAATTTCTTTTAAAACCGTGGGAGAAACCAATTGAGCCAAGTTACTTTCCATCATCACCAAAGCACGTTCTCGTTGAAATTGTTGATACCATTCTCCCACGGCAAAACCTGCTATCATACCGTAAAGGGGTAATAGCCAATTAAACACCCAATGGAAGCTAGTTAAGCTTCCTGCACAAAATACGGTATAACCACTGATTAAGCCAATGGCAATTAAACTACTTTGCCAAGTGGTTTTATCTAGCAGTTTAAAGATGAATAGCAGTAAAAAACCACTGATGAAAATCGCCCATCCCTGCCAAGCAGAAGCCACGGTTAGTGCGTTACCTTGAATCAGGTTATCTACTACGGTAGCGTGAACATCTGCCAATAGGTGTTGTTTACTAAGCGGTGTTGCGGTCTTGTCAGAATCTAGCGAATTAGTATACCCAACAATCAGCGGACTCCCTTTCAATTTTTTCAGCAGAGAATCATCCTTTTTAACCAATAATCGCCAAAGTGGTAGGGTGGTATGGGTAAAGGTATAGCCTTGAGGGGTTTTACCTAAAACAGGGTACCAAATGGGCATAAAATTATAATAAGGGGCGGTTTTAATGGGTATAATGGTTTCTTTCCTTCCCTTGCCTGCCCAGTTCTTCTATTTGCCAAGGTGTTAAGGCTTGGGTTAACCGTGAAGACCCAGTCAGAATCAACTCTTCTCTAGCGTGTTGCGTCAGCGGTTTACTTAAGCTAATGGCAGAAGGTTGGTACCACTCTTCTAGCGTTTGTATCATTTTTTGGTATGCTTTGCCTCGCCAAGGATAAGTACCGTACTGTTTTTCTAGTTTTTTGATGCTCTCATCATCCACCAAGGTAATAATGCTTAAGGGGTCTGCTTCTTTTGTTCCCCCTAGTAAAGCCGTTTCTTCTACTTGGGTGGGTTTAGCGAAGGTCGTCGTTGCCCAATCTTCTACAAAAGGTTCTAAAATAGGCAGAGCAAACCAACCGACAGCTAGTAGTGTAATAAGTAAACACGAACTACTGATTTGCTGTTGGAATGGTTTAAACCATTGTTGTAGAAGTGAAAAAGATAGCATAGTAGGGAAATGCTCTGAAAGGGTGTTGACCGTTAAAATAGAGAGAGAGAGAGAGGGAGAGAAGAAAACAGAAAAGAAGGGCTACTGTAGGCTAGTGGTTATTCATCACAACCAGAAACACCATAAGAAGAACGTAAAAGTAAAGCCAGCTCATGCGGATGTTCACTGGTTTCAAGGGCTTCATCATACGAAACAAGCTTTTCACGGTACGCATCAAACAAGGCTCTGTTCATGCTAATTAAATCATCGTTATTGCCTTGGCTCATCAGCTGGTAGATGGCTTCAATTTCGTTGCGTTCAATATAATCCTGCACGGTAGAAGTAACGGTTAACACTTCTACAATGGGCAAACGCCCTCTGCCATCGGCTCGTTTTACCAAACGCTGAGACACAGTTCCTTTTAAAATACCAGCCAACTGTAACCGAACCGATTCCCGCTCATGCGGAGCGAATTGGTTAATAATACGGGTAACGGCTTGAACGGCATCTTTGGTGTGCAGGGTAGAATAAACCAAATGCCCTGTTTCAGCAGCGTGTAAGGCAGCTTCAATGGTTTCACGGTCTCGCATTTCCCCTACCAAAATAACGTCTGGGTCTTGGCGTAAGGCGTATTTAATCCCGTCAGGGAAGGAAGCCGTATCTGCTTTTAATTGGCGTTGGGTAACAACAGACATTTCATTGGTATGCACAAATTCAATGGGGTCTTCCAACGTAATAATGTGCGAACTTTGGTAGCGGTTAATGTGGTTAATGAGTGAAGCCAGTGTGGTTGTTTTACCACAACCCGTAGGCCCTGTAACCAGTACTAACCCTTTGTTGAATTTGGTAAATTCCAATAAAACGTCTGGCAAACCCAACTCTTCAAAATCAGGAATCTTCTTTTTAACAATCCGCATTACCAAGCCAGGGCGGTCTAATTCATGCAACCAGTTCACCCGAAACCGAGCCAAATTGGGTACTTCAAAGCTGAAGTCAAAATCCATGGCGGTGGTTAATTTTTCATAAACATCTCTGGGTGAAAACTTCCGCATAAACCCAAAAACTTGGTCTGCCGTTACAGGGGCCATTTTCGTGTAGTGCATATCCCCATTACGCCGTAAAATAGGCGGAGACCCCACCCGAATATGAATATCTGAAACCTGCTGGGCTACTGCCATTTTTAAAAAAGCTTCGGCATGGTTTTCAATAGTGGCTACTTGCCCTGCCATTGTTCCCACGGGTTGAACAACCGCTATGGTGGTTGTGGCTTGCTGGGGTTGGGCTTCTTTTTGCTGAGCCGCCATGACCTTTTGAGCCAGCCGTTTGACCTCTTCTTGATCCTCTTTATCCAGCTGATTGAAAGACGGTTGCTGTTGTTGTTGTGGTGGTAATGGGGCAGAAGACATCATCATCATCACAGAAGGGAATTCCTTTGAGGTTGTACAACAACAATGAACACGGTAAACCCCACCTAACAGGCTATTCTATCAATTAATCATGATAGAAAATAGGGTTTACCCAAAAGTTGAAGTGCGAAGCGTAGAGAGAAAATAATAGACCTCTTGCATGGCTCGAGAGGTGGGTGCAGATTCTAGGAATGAGGAACGCAGAATTTGACGTGTACACAGAAGTACATAAGAATTCGAGTACCGCAAATGACAACGAAGATGCCCCAGATATTGAGTCATGCAAGAGGTCTAATGCTAAAAGCGAGTGATGATGATTATAATTTCAAGTTAAGCGTGCTTTGTGGTGTTTCCATATAAGGTTGCAATACCTTCGGAATAGCCACTGTTTGTTCAGAAAGTTGATAGTTTTCCAAAATAGCGGCAACGGTTCTGCCTACTGCTAACCCAGACCCATTGAGGGTATGGCAGAAAGCAGGTTTGCCGTTGAGTGCTTCACTACGGTAGCGTAGGTTTAGCCTTCTAGCTTGGAAATCTGTCATGTTAGAACAGCTTGAAATTTCACGGTACACACCTTGGGCTGCCATCCAAACTTCTAAGTCAAAACATTGTGCGGCGGAAAATCCTAAATCGCCCGTGCATAATGCAACAACCCTGTACGGCAGTTCAAGTGCTTTTAATATCCCTTCGGCATGGGTGGTTAAGTTCTTTAACGCTTGGGCTGAATCCTCTGGACGCACGATTTGCACAAGCTCTACTTTATCAAACTGGTGTTGCCTAATTAAACCTCGGGTATCTCGCCCTGCACTGCCTGCTTCCCGCCGAAAACAAGGGGTATGCCCTACCATTGCAATGGGCAATTGGGCTTCGGAAAGTAATTCATCTCTGTAAAGATTCGTTAATGGCACTTCCGCCGTGGGAATGAGATATAAATCATCATCGCCCAGTTTGAATAAATCATCGCGAAACTTGGGTAATTGCCCTGTGCCTTGCATGCTGGCTTCATTAACCAATAACGGCGGCATTATTTCTTCGTAGCCATTGTGTTGGGTATGCACATCCAACATAAAACGAATTAACGCACGGGTTATTTTCGCCCCTTCACCCCGAAAGACCGAAAACCGAGATTTGGCTACTTTGACGCCTCGTTCAAAATCTAACCAACCTAAGGTTTCGCCAATATCCCAATGGTCTTTGGGGTTGGTAATGTTTCTGGTTTTGAATTCGCATCCCCAGCGGCTTATTTCTACGTTTTGGGTTTCGTCAGCACCAGCAGGCGTAGCTTCTGCAGGGAAGTTGGGGGTATTGAGCAAAATGGTTTCTTGTTGAAGGGCTAAGGTTTCTTTTTCCGCTTCAATACTTTTAATTTGTTCGGCAACGTGTTTGGAAGCTTCCAGTTGAGCGGTGGCATCTTGGCCTGCTTTTTTTAATTCGCCCACTTGTTTGCTTAAACTATTGCGTTCATTACGAAACGCCTCTTCTTCTTTCAGCAATTCTCTACGGCGTTCATCAATCAACAACAGTGGTGCAATGGTCAATGCTTCGGAGCGTTTTTTCAGCGTGGCTTCTGCCAATTCAGGGTTTTCACGGATTACTTTAATATCTAACATCATCATAGGTATAAAAAGACTCTTTTTATCTAAAGGAAACTCTAACAGGGTTTAAAAAATTAGCAACTTATGGGGTTGCACCGCCACCATTGCCAAATGCACCCACGCCACCGACTAGGGAATTTCGGTCAATTTGGCGGTCTCGGTTAATTTTGCCATCATACTGCAAACGGTTGCGTTTTTCTTCGTCGTGGGCAAAATCTGCCGTGGTTTGAATGCCTCGCATAGCGTTGGAATCTAACCCACCGATGGTTGGCATAAAGGCAGACCCTGTCGATTGGTGTTGCCCCACTAGCGGAAACGTGCGTTGGTCTGTGGCTTGCCCTGAACCTAATAGCACTTCTACAGGCGTACCTGCTTCGGTTGCAAATTGTAGTTGTACGCTGGTGTAGCGGTTTTCAGGCTGATTAGTTACTTGGGGTGGTTGGGTAGCGGTTTCTTTTGCATTAGGTTTCGTGTTTTTTTTATTTTTGAGTGCCGCACTAATGGAAGTAGGTTCTTCTTCGCCTGCTAACTTGGGCGGATTAACGACAGGCAAGGCAATGGTACCAACGGGTTTTACGCCATCCAGCACGAGGGTTTTGCTTTGCACGCCTTCGGTTTTATCTGCAGGGTCAAACGGTAGGAAGCGGTAGTAAACTTTGATGCTTTGGTTGGGTAGCCCTCGCACGGTTAGGAGGTTTTCTTGCCCGTAGCGGAAGGTGCTGGGTAGGAAAACTTGGCATTGTTGGCGTTGTTGTTTTTGTAGGTTCAGTTTGGCAATGGGGGAAAGATAGGGTTCTTCTGCTTGGATGGTGGGTGTTAATGCCGTTACCACTAGCAGCAATAGTAGCCCTATACGAACACTTGTTTGTTGTAAAAATTGGTACATAGCGTACATCCACCGTTTAGTTGTTTAAAATCTTGTAAAACCCCTTTCATTATACCATGAATTTGAAAGGTCGTTATGCTAGTTCGTTTTAAAATAAGGATTAAACGGGGCTTGTAAAGAATTGTAACAATACTAGCATATATATATATATATATATTGGTTTTATCCCTACGTAGGGAGAAGTTAAAGCCTTCAAAACTACGGTAAATATAGGGCTATAAGACAATATAAGGGATATAAATATGGGAATTAGTTTGCATGGATTGATGGAAGGTTTTGCTAGTAAATTAGCTAAAACCGCTGCTAAAGTTGAAAAAGGAGCAGTAAAAGTAGCTCAACGAGAAGCGGAATTTGGTATTAAACTGGGGCATGCTCAAAATAAAGTGGGTGATTCATTTGCTTATGTGGGAAACAAAGTAGGGGATGCTAAAAACGGAGCCGTTCAACTTTGGAAAAATGATTTAGCCAAAACTAGAGAGCATATCAACTTAGCTAAAACCAAAGTAGCTGATGCTAAAAATGGAGCCGTTCAACTTTGGAAAAATGATTTAGCCAAAACTAGAGAGCATATCGATTTAGCTAAAACCAAAGTAGCTGATGCTAAAAATGGAGCTGTTCAATTCTTGAAAGATGATGTAGCCAAAACAGGTGATCATATCAACTTAGCTAAAACCAAAGTTGGAGAAACGGTTGATAATCTTTCAACCAAAGCCGTAGAAATGAAAGATGCTACAGTTAACTCTGTTGTAAGTACAGCACAAGGAGTTAAACAAGGTGCTGTTGAAAATGTGGATGCGTTTGTTGCTAACCGAGCGTTGGCGAAGCTAAACAAAGGCTCTGCAGCTGAATTTGGCGGTTTGTTTAGAAAGTTAAACGGCGAACAAAAGGCACTCTTCCAACAACAAGCGTCTGGTATTAGTGATTACAAACAGCTAACAGCTATTGCAAAAGGTCTACTTGGGGCTTAGGGCTTCAAGGTAATTAAAAACGATAAGCGTCTTTTCAGGTTTGTGGTATAGTTCACAAGGTTGTTGAGACGCTAATTTTTTAGTGTACAATCCGCCCCTACAAAGGAATCCTATTGTAAAACCATGATGATGATGCGATGCACTGGCGTAACGATTGAATTACTCGTCGTTGGCAAACTGAAAAACCAATTTGCCTACATCCATGAAGGCGTGGCGGAATATGTTAAACGACTTTCGCCCTACTGTAAAGTAACCATTACAGAACTAGCAGAAGAACCCATTAAACAGGGGATGACGGACGAAAAAATCAAGCAGAAAGAGGCTGAACGGATTTTAGCCTATTTGCCTGAAGATGCCTATTGGGTGGCGTTAACCGAACGGGGAAGCGGGTATACCAGCCAACAGTTTGCCCAAGAACTATGGCAACGGCACCCTGCCGTTCATGCAGGAAACCAAACAAGCAGAGGATGTGCAAACCGCAACCAAACCCGTATGAT